>CAYGZI010000275.1:0-7716 GCA_964354245.1 uncultured Planctomycetaceae bacterium | reverse complement strand
CCTTCATCGACGCCGAGCACGCCCTCGACCCCCAGTACGCCCGCTCGCTCGGGGCCTATACGATCGGCCTGAGCTGCAACCAGGAGGCCTCCCTGATCGCCTCGGTCGACCTGGCCATCACCCCCGTCGTCGGTCCCGAGGTGCTCAGCGGCTCCACCCGCCTGAAGGCCGGCACCGCCACCAAAATGGTCCTCAACATGCTCACCACCGGGGCCATGGTCCTCCTGCGCAAGACCTACGGCAACCTGATGGTGGACCTCCGGGCGAGCAACACCAAACTCGTGGAGCGGGCCCGACGGATCCTGATCGGGTTCACGGGGCTATCGCGCGAGGACGCGGAGCAGAAGCTGGCCCAGTGCGGCGGCGAGCTGAAGACCGCCATCGTGGCCCAACTCTGTTCCGTGACGCCCGAAGAGGCCCGGCAACTCCTGGAGCAATCGGGCGGGCATTTGCGCCAGGTTCTCGAAGACAAGGGATTGGGGATTAGGGATTTGGGATTGGAGACAGACCACCGGACGGAGACTTCGGAGTCGCAACATCCAACCCCCAATCCCCAATCCCCAATCCCTAGTCCCTCATCCCTCATCCCTCATCCCTCATCCCTCGTGCTCGGCGTCGACGGCGGCGGCTCCCGCACCGTCGCTTGGGTGGCCGCGCGCGGCGATTGTGCGGAGCCGACCGTGTTGGGTCGCGGGATGGCCGAGGCCTCGAATCCGCAGTCCGTGGGGCTCGACCTCGCCGTGGAGAACCTCGACCGCGCCGTCGCCGCGGCGCTGGCCGACGCGGGCGTGGCCCCCGGGCCGTTCGCGGCCGCCGTGCTCGCCCTGGCCGGCTCCGACCGCAAGAGGAATCAAGAGGCAGTGAAGCGATGGGCCGAAAAGCGGCAACTGGCCCGCTCGATCCGCATCGTCCACGACGCCGTGCCCGTCCTGGCCGCCGGGTCGCCCGAGGGCTGGGGCATCGCGCTGGTGTCCGGCACGGGCTCGTTCGCCTTTGGGCAAGACCGCGGAGGCCGGTCGTGCCGCGCGGGCGGATGGGGTTTCCTCTTCGGCGACGAGGGGAGCGGCTACGCAATTGCCGTGGCCGGATTGCGGGCCGCCGCCCAGGCCGCCGACGGGCGAGGCCCCGCAACTCGCCTCGTCAGCGCCTTCCTGGAGCACCTGCAACTGCCGAGCCCGGAGGCGATGATCCCCATCGTGTATCGCATCGCCGGCGACCGCGCCGCAGTCGCCGCGCTGGCCGACGTCGTTCTGAAGACCGCCGGCCAGAACGACGCCACGGCCCGGGAGATCCTCGACCAGGCCGCGCGGGACCTGGCCCAACTGGTCGCGGCCGTCGCCCGGCGCCTTGGGCTGGCCGGCGCCGCGTTTCCGCTGGCCTTTTCCGGCGGGGTGCTGGTGGGTAGCACCCGGCTGCAAATCTGTCTGGCATCGTACCTGACGGAGCTCGGCCTGCGCCCGGACCCGGTGGTCCACGTGGCCGCTCCGGTCGCCGGGGCCGTGAAACTGGCGTTGGAGAGCATGGAGTCATGAAGAGAAGGAACCACGAAAGCGCGAAAGGCCGAAAACACGAAGAACTGATGCTAATCAGACTTCCGAAGTCTTCGACAAGTTCTCTCTGGCATTGATGGAGTACCGACCATGAAAGACCATCGTCGCAGTTTCCTGAAGACCCTGGCTGCGTCGGCTGTGTTGAGCGGCACTGACAAGATGCCAGTGCTACGTGGCGACACCGGCCGGATGCCCGTGCCACCGGGATGGGAGAAGCTCGACGGCCGGCTGGCCGCCCTGCGCAAGAAGACCGGCGCGAAGATCCAGAGCATCGAGACCTTCACTCGCGGGCGCGATCTGAGCGTGGTCCGGATCCGCACCGACGACGGCGCCGAAGGCTGGGGGCAGATCTCGACCTTCGACGCCGACATCTCGGCCACGATCCTCCACCGCAAGATCGCCCCGCTCGCCCTGGGGGCCGACCCGGCCGACTTCGACGCCATCAACGACCGGTGCATCGAGGCCAACTACAAGTTCCCGTGGTCATTTGTGTGCCGCGCTCTGGGCGGGCTGGATACGGCCATCTGGGACTGGCTCGGCAAGCGGGCGGGCCAGAGCGTCTGCGCCCTCTTGGGCGGCACACCGCGGCCGCTGCCGGTCTATGGATCGAGCATGAGCCGCACCATCAAGCCGCCCGACGAGGCCAAGCGACTGGCCCGGCTCCGCGACGAAAAGGGCTTCACCGCGTTCAAGGTCCGGGTGGGCAAGGTCTGCGGCCACGACCAGGACGAGTCGCCCGGACGGACCGAGGCCCTGATTCCCGCTGTGCGCAAGGCGGTGGGCGAGAAGGTGGCGCTTCTGGCCGACGGCAATAGCTGCTACACGCCGCGCCGGGCGATCCAAGTCGGCCGGCTCATGGAGGAGCACAACTACTGCCACTTCGAGGAGCCGTGCCCATACTGGGAGCTGGAATGGACCGCCGAGACCGCAGCCGCGCTGAAGGTGCCCGTGGCCGGCGGCGAGCAGGACAACGACCTGGCCCAGTGGCGCCGCATGTTCCGCATGAAGGCCGTGGACATCGCCCAGCCCGACGTGCTCTACGTGGGCGGCTTCACGCGGGCCTTGCGGGTTGCGCGCATGGCGGCGGAGGCCGGGCTGCCGGCCGTTCCGCACTCGGCGAACCTCGCCATGGTGATCGTCTTCACGCTCCACCTGATGGGAGCGATCGCGAATGCCGGGCCGCACGTCGAGTTTACCATCGAGTCGGGCGACACGGGCAAGGGCCTCTACGAGCCGTTCCCGGTGGTGCGCGACGGGCGCGTGGCGATTCCCGACGGCCCCGGCTGGGGCGTGCGCATCAACCCCGACTGGCTCGCCAAGGCCGAGCGACAGGCGAGCGGCAAGACGTAACGAATCGTAGGGCCGGCTTTGCCGGCCGACGAGGTTCAGGCAACTGGCCGGCACAGCCGGCCCTACGAATTCTACAATTTCGTGGTCAAATGAGGCGCGAGGGCGGACCTCTTTGGGAATCGGAGACAGGGATCACGACCACGCCACTTCCAAGACCCGCACCATACGGTCTGCTTCGCTCACGGCGAACAGGACGCGCAACGGCGCAACGGTCAATTGACGCAGGCCGTCCGGGATTCCGCTTCCCTTAAGGGGAGCGTCGACGGCCAACTCACGGTCGATGGCGTCGGCTGCCGACCTCAATGCCCGACGATCCGTGGCTCCGATCCACAGGCGCGCCAACTCGTCGCACGCGTCTGCGTGCCAGACGACGGTGAATCGCGTCATCGGCGCTCCGGCGAGTCGAGGTCGTCGAGGACCTGTTGGGTGGTGTACCAAGGGCCGTCGGACTCTAGACGTCGGCGCGCCTCGGCGATCTCGGCGTCGCTTGCCGGGCGCGACAGATAGCCCAACAAAGCCCCTCGGCGGTCGCGGACTTCCACGGTGCCCGCGGCAATTTGCAGGGCACTGGCTTGATCGTCGGTCAAAATGATTTGCGTCATCGCATCGCCTTGGGAAGGGCACCCGTCAAATCCTCGAACATTATACTCGATGCTTTCGCAGGGAACAACCACGGACGGCTCACTTCGTTGCGGCCCGCTCGGTCATCGCTTCGAGATCTGGACGCGATTGTTGCCCTTACCAACGCGGACCTGCTCCAGCGTCACCAGCCCCCAGCCGTCCGCCTTGGCCTCGCCGGATTGAATCCGCCTGCCGCCGGCAAGCGCGGTGTTGGTCCATTTCACGGTCTGCCCGGGAGCGGCCTTGAATTGCTGGAGCCGGCGCGGCGTGATGTCCGCCGTACACTCGCCGCGCGGGGCCCTCCCGATCAGACCGACGGTAATCTCCCAGCGGCCGGGCCGGTCCACAATGTCCTTGGTCTCCCAGAACAGGTAGAGATTGGACTGCCCTTTGGCGTCGCCGTCCTTGGGGTCGCCGCTGCCGGGCCGGTCGTCGAGACTGCACCGCGTAAAGGCCGGGAGGCTCTGGTCCGTGCGCAGGTCGATCGGCATCACCCGCTCTTCCAGCGTGATTGGCATCGAGGCCCGCTGGCCGTGGCCGCTCTGGCCCCAGACGAAGATGTGCGGTCGCCGCGTCTCCTGCAACGCGCGATGGAACTCGACCGCCTGCGGCCAGCCGATCGCCCCGTCGTTCTTGCCGTTGGAGAAGGTGATGAGGCCGATCTCCTTGTTGGGGTACTTGCGCAAATACCAGACGTCGCTGAAGTAGTCCCACACCGGCGTGCCGTCCTCGAAGCGGCACTGCCACTCCGGCGGCCCGTAGACCTGGGCGTAGGACCCGGCGAACTGCGGCGATTTGGCGGGGATGTGAACGCCCACCCAGGAAATCGCCCAAGCGATCCGCTCGGGATAGCGGATGGCCATCATCGGCGAGCCGGCGCCGCCCATCGAGCTGCCGGCCACGTGGGTCCGCTTTAGGTCAATGTCCCACTTGGTAGTCATCCAGTCGAGGAAGGAGAAGAGCCGCTGCTGCGTGTAGGGCCGCACTACGCCCTTTTGCCATGCCTCCTTGTCGGCCCGGCCCTTCCAATAGAGCTCGTGATAACCGGTCCACCAGTCGTACGGGATCTGATTCGACGCCAAGAGGATGTGTCCCTTCTCGGCGTTGTACCACCAGCCGTAGCCGCCGTTGAGGTTCGCGCCCCAGCAGTGGAGATGGATGCCCACCGGGGCGGGCTTGGTAGGACGGTTTTCAAAACCGTCCCACGGCTTGGCCGGCACAGCCGGCCCTACCGGCTGGGGCGGGATGGCCACCAGGTAGTCGAATGGTTTTCCTTCCGCGGCGCAGTTGGGCGGCGACTCCCACCGCGTGTAGTAGTGCAGCGTGGGCCCACGCACATAGTTGAACTCCTTCGGCTTCTCGACCCGCTGGAGCACGGGCACGCCCTGGCCGACCGATTCGCGGACCGGGCTTTGGAGGGCGTTTTCGCGGCCGATGGTCCGGTTCTCTTTGCCGTCGGTCGAGACCGTGACCGCATAATAGGCTTCGCCGGCTTGGGACGGATTGTGGACGGAGATTCCCGTTCCCGGCCGCACGGGCCCGCGGCCCTCTTCGATCGCGTAGCGGAAGGCCGTGGTTTCGGGCCGCACCTCGCCGCCGTGGAAATCGGCATTCCAGCAGGAAAGCGGCGAGACTTCGGCAATTGGCTTGAGCCCCTCGACCGACGCGATCGGCCGGTCACTGCGGTAGATGCGGTAGCGGACCTTCTGCTGGTCGAGCTGTTTGGCGATCCGCCGCAGCTCCTCCAGGCGGATTGAGTCCTGCAGGACCGGGCAGTCCGGCTCGCGCCAGGCGAGAAACGTCTGGCCGGACACGTGCCGGGCCTCAATCGCCGAGACTTGCCTTCCGACCTCCTGAGCACGCCCCGCGGCGACCGCCAGAGCAAGCAGGGAGGCCGCCGCGAGAACCCCAAGACCCCGGCGGCAAACCACGCGGCCTCGGCCCAGTACGTACCGGTTCTGAGTGGCTGACGTTGCGGACATGTTCTCGATAACCTCACAGTCTCGATGCTCTTCTTCGTCTTAGCCCGCCTGCTTTGGTCGCGGCTGGACCGCTCTACGGCCCGATCGCCCGAACTTTGGCCGAAGGGGACTTGAGGAGGTACGCCGAGACCTCGGGGTGGCGGCAGCAGTAGTCGCGGATTTCGCCCTCCGTCATCGCCAGGAAGGCCGTGGACAGGGCGTCGGCCGCCGCAGCGCAGCGTGCCCCGGCCCAAGCGCCAGCGCGGTCTTCCACCGGGCGACCCGTGCGCGGGTCGATGATGTGGCTGCCCTTGACCGCGGTGCCCGAGCCGCTCAACGCCTGGTTGCAGAGGACCGTTCGCTGCAAATCGTGCTCGGGGCCAAACGTGACGGCCCAACCGGACTGGCCAGACGGCGGGGCCAAGGCGAGCAGGGTGCTCGTGCTGGCGGCCAAGAGGGCCGAGCCGATCTCCCAGTCCGCCAAGAGCGCGGCCATGCGGTCCAGGGCAAAGCCTTTTCCGATCCCGCCCAGGTCCAGACGCACTCCGTCGGCCAGCACGCGCACGGCGTGGTCTTGCTCGTTCAGATCGAAGCGCGGGCCTTTCAGGCAAAAGGTGCCCGTCACCTTTTCCGGCCGCGAGCTGTAGGCCGCGTCAAACGCCCCGCGGGTCTCGCGCTGCACGTCGAGTGCAATCGTCATGCACTCGAACGTATCGAGCTGCACCACGGTCGATTGCCCCTGCCCCAACCGATTGATCCGCGAGATGTCGCTCGATTGCACGTAGCGGCTCAGCCGGCCCTCGATCCGGTCGAGTTCGGCAAGAGCCTCCGCACACGCCTGCCGGGCATAGACCGGATCGGCATGGGCCACGGTGAGCTTGAAGGTCGTGGCCATGGCGTCGTGGGTGAGCGTGTGACGAGGGATTAGCGATTCGGAATCAGGGATTGGGGATTGGGGATTGGGCATCGGTGTCTCGGGTAGACTTTCTGCGCGTCATGCGAGCGTTTTTGTGCTTGCGCCGAAGTCAAAGTACACAAAAATTCACCGCGGAGTCTGGCTTGCCGACCCCCAATCCCCAATCCCTAATCCCTCTTCGTGCTCGCGTACTGCCTGGCATATTGGGCGTTGGCGCGGACCTCGTCGAAGAAGCGGGGATACATGCCCACGATCACCCCGTCAGTCGGCTTGATGTTCTCGAAGGCGAAACGGAATGCCTCCTTGACCCCCTCCTGGCTGCCGCACTTGCGCCCGGCAGCGAGAATCTTGAAGCCAAAACAGGGCTGCTTCACTTGCCGGACCACCTGCGTCATCGCGGCAGGGTCCGCGGCGAAGAACGGGTAGCTGACTTGGAGCGCCTCTTGCGGCGGCGCCTTCTTGCGCGTGAGGAAGTAGAAGCAGGTCATGAAGAAATCGACCTCCCAGCCCTCGTCGGCGATTTTCCGGATGCTGTCGGGGTCGTGGGCGGACACCCCGGCCAGGACGCCGCAGTCGTGGACCGCCTTGACGTAGTCGTGGACCTGGCCGCTCTTGCCTTCATGGAAGAGCCTGTCGGTCACGCCGCCGTGATGGACCACGGCGATCGGCCGCGTGGCCTCCACGGTGGCCTTCACGCCCGCGCGCTCGGCATGGAGGCAGATAAAGTGCATCTTCGAGCCCCGGTCCCGCAGGGTGCGGAGCACGTCGCTCGTCCTGTCCGGGGCCGAGAATTGATGGGTGTTGATCCCGGCGCGCTCGCAGCTCTGGAGGAACTCGACCGTGCGCTCGGGGGTGAAGTACTCCTTCATGTGGCGGTCCACGTGCGGGCCGAGATACGAATATCCGTTGATGGGATTCGAGCCAACGACCAAGCGGGTGACGCGATACTGGCCCAGGGCGACGGTCGGCAGCGGTTGGGCCGCGGGCGCTTTGGCTTCCTCGGCCGCGGATCGCGTAGCCCAAGCCAGCCCTGACGCGCCGGCCGCTGCGGAAAGCTGCGATAAGAACCGTCTTCGCCCGCGCACGCGGATCTCGTTGTGCTCCTCGTTCATTCTTGGTTCCTCTCATTCGATCGAGCTTGACGGTGGGACTGCGCTGCGCTTGTCCCACCCTACCGCCTCCAGCCTCCGGACTCCAGCCTCCATTCCCAGCATACCGCAAGAGGCCCGCCCGGGAAAGCTTTTCGCCCGCACTTCGGCCTGGTATACTGTCTGCCGGTTGCTCCCCTGCCGCGTCACGCCCGTCGCCACTATCTTGG
>CAYGZI010000274.1:0-7718 GCA_964354245.1 uncultured Planctomycetaceae bacterium | reverse complement strand
CCTTCGGGCTCGAGGAACAACTGGTGCCGCTCCTTGTCGGCAAAGCGCACGACCTTGGTCTCGACCGAGGGGCAGTAGCGAGGGCCGGTGGACTGGATCTGCCCAGTGTACATGGGGGCGCGGTGGAGGTTTGCCCGGATCAGCTCGTGGAGGGCAGCGTTGGTGTAGGTGATCCAGCAGGGGATTTGTCGGCAGTCGAGACGGTCGGTGAGGAAGGAGAACGGCTGCGGGTCGGGGTCTCCGGGCTGCACTTCGAGCCGGGAATAGTCGATGGTGCGGCCGCTGAGGCGTGGGGAGGTGCCGGTCTTGAACCGCCCGAGGCGGAAGCCGAGACGCACGAGTGCCTGGCTCAATCCGGCCGTGGTCCCCTCCCCTGCCCTGCCGCCGGGCACGGTAACATGTCCGTAGTGCAAGACGCCTTGCATGAAGGTCCCCGCGCAAAGGACCACGGCCGGGGCCCGGTAGACCGCATCGCCGCGCATGCGGACGCCGATCACCCGCACGGGTGCCATGCCCACGTCTTCGTGGGCATGTGAGGCACATGGCCACGAAGACGTGGCCATGCCACCCCGTCCCCCATCCCCCTCGACGAGCAGGTCTTCGACCGTTTCCTGACGCAGCGAGAGCCCCGGTTGCTCTTCGCAAAACCGCTTCACCTCCAACTGATAGGCGCGGCGGTCGGCCTGGGCGCGGGGGCCGTGCATGGCGGGCCCTTTGCGGCGGTTGAGCATTCGGAACTGGATGCCGGTGGCATCAATGGCCCGGCCCATGGCGCCGCCCAAGGCGTCGATCTCGCGCACGAGCTGCCCCTTGGCGACGCCGCCGATGGCGGGATTGCAGCTCATCTGGGCGATGGTGTCGAGATTGCTGGTCAACAGGGCGGTCTTGGCGCCCATGCGCGCGGCCGCCAGGGCCGCTTCGGTTCCGGCATGTCCGCCGCCGATGACGAGGATGTCGAAGTCGCCGTCTGTCGTCATAGAGTCTATGATAGAGGGGGTCAATTCGGAGGCAAGTCCATGAAGGTTCTTTCCTTGAGAGTGCCCAGAAGCCTCGACGCCCGGATCGCCGCGTTTGCGCGAACACCGCGCTGCGTCGTTTCTGAACGGGTGCTGGTCCTTTTGGAGTGCGGCGATTCATCGCCGCTTTCGAGGCGTTTTCGGCGATCGCGTGTGACACGCATCACCTGAAGACCGTCTCACCGTCGTCTGCGGGCCATGCAAAAAGCGGCGATAAATCGCCGCACTCCAAGAAAACCCGGTCGCTTCGGGATTAGAACCAGACCCGCACGCCGCCGATCAGGCTGTTGAGGTGCATGCGGTCGATGTCGGTGTACTCGTAGCCGGTGTAGAACTCGAATCGCTGCACTGTCACCCCGATCGTGGTCCGGAAGCGGAACAGTTCGGCGCGGCCGAAAGTCCCCCAATCGAGATCCGCGGAAATGACCCACGGCCGGCGGGGAAAGACGTCGGCGCCGTAAGTGAAGTTGAAGCCGAAATCGTCGCGGACCGAATCGCTCAGCCAGTTGAACCCCAGTCCGGCGCGGAATTCGGCGAAGTCGCACTGGGCAAAGCGGAAGACCAGGTTGCAGTCGCCGGTCCAAAGCTGGTCGTGCCGGCCGTTGCGGAGCGTCTCGCGGAAGTGGCCCCGCCTGTCAAGGTCGTTCTCTTGTCAGCCCTTCCAATAGCGCTGCTTGAGCCGGTCCAGCAGGACCGCGCCGATGATCACCGCCCCGAGCACGACCTTCTGCGTGTAGCTCTCCACGCCGGTGAGGTTCATGCCGTTCTGGATCACGGCGATGAGGAAGGCGCCGATCAGCGTGCCGAAGACCCGCCCCTCCCCGCCGCTGAGGCTCGTCCCGCCCACGACCACCGCGGCGATGACGTACAGCTCGTACAGCTCTCCGTACTTGGGCGACCCGCTCTTGAGCTGCGACGCCAGGATCACGCCTCCCAGCCCCGCCAGCACGCCGGTCACGCTGTACACGAAGAGCAGCACCCGGCGCACGGGCACGCCCGACAGGCGCGCCGCCTCGATGTTCCCGCCCACCGCGTAGATGTAGCGCCCGAGCGTGGTCCGGGACATCAGCACGTGGGCCAGGACGTAGAGGAGCAGCATCAGGAGCACGGCGTTGGGAACCTGTCCGAGGTCGGCCGCGCGTCCGAGCCATACGAAGCTCGGGGGCAGTTGGTAGATCGACTGTCCGGCGGCCAGGATGTAGGCGGTGCCGCTGGCCACGAGCATCATTCCCAACGTCGAGATGAAGGGGGGCAAGCCGAAGACCGTCACCAGCGCGCCGTTGGCCAGCCCCACTCCGCCGCCCAGCGCAATGCCGGCGAGGCAGCCGAGGACCATTCCGGGCGGAGTGGCCGCCTCGGCCCCGGCCGCGTCGCGGATCAAGAGCGTGGCGAAAACGGCCGATAGGGCCATCAAGCTGCCCACCGACAGGTCGATCCCGCCCGTGATGATCACCATCGTCATCCCGATCGCCAGGATGGCGATCACGGCGATCTGGTTGGCGATGTTCAGCAGGTTCTCGAAGGTCAGGAAGTTCGGCCAGCGGTAGCTTCGCGGCACGAGCACGGGCACGTCGCCCAGGGCCGGGAACTTGTGCCCCAGGTCTTCAAACAACGACCACCTCCCGGCCACGTCGTTGGTGGCGATCGCGTGGAGCTTGATCGCCGAGTCGTTGCACTGGGCGAGGGCCTTGCGGGCATCGCGGGGCTCGCCGCGGACCGCCTCGACCACCGCGATCCCGGCGTCCGAGAGGCGCTCTTGGAGGGCCTCGACGAACTCGGCGTCGGCCTGGGAGTCGCGGGCGACGATCAGGACGCTGCCCCGCGGCGGGACCTGGCGCACGACGTCCCAGGCCAGGGCCTTGCCGCCGGCGGCCCCGCTGACCGGCTGGTCGGCGATCGTCGCGAGGCTCAAGTAGGCGCAGATCGCCAGGAGCACGAGCAAGATGCCGTAGTCCGCCAGAAAACGCCGGAGGATAAGATGGACGGTGGCTCGGTTCATGCCGTCACCCGATGGCCAGCTTCATGATCTGCTCTTGGGTTGCCTGCTTCGCGTCAATGATCTCGCCGGTCAGCCGGCCTTCGTGCATCACGAGGATCCGGTCGGACATGCCGAGCACCTCGGGCAGCTCGGAGCTGATCACCAGGATCGCCTTGCCCTGGACGGCCAAATGGTTCATCAGCACGTAGATCTCGTATTTCGCCCCCACGTCGATCCCCCGCGTGGGCTCGTCGAAGATCAGCACGTCGCAATGGGCCTCCATCCACTTGGCCAGCACGACCTTTTGCTGGTTGCCGCCGGAGAGGTTGCGCGCGAGCTGATCGACGTGGGGGATCTTGATCCGCAGGGAATCGACGTAGCGGCCGAGGGCCTCGCGCTCGCGGCGTTGGCGGACCAGTCCCAGGCGCGCCAGCCGGCGCAGGTTGGGCAGGGCAAAGTTCTCGCGTACCGAGCGCCCCAGCACCAGCCCCTGCGTTTTCCGGTCCTCGGTGAGCAGGCAGATGCGGTGGCGGATGGCGTCGCGCGGAGAGCGGATGCTCAAGGTCCGGCCGTCCAGCGCGATCGTGCCCCCGTCCGGCCGGTCGGCGCCGAAGATCAAGCGGGCCGTTTCCGTGCGCCCGGAGCCGACCAGCCCGGTCAGGCCCACGACCTCCCCGCGGCGGACCGCGAAGCTCACGCCGCGCACGGTCTGGCCGCGCCGCAGGTTCTCGACGACCAGGCGCGGCTGGCCGATCGCGGCTTGCCGCTTGGGGAACTCCTGGTCGAGCCGCCGGCCGACCATCATTTCGATCACGTCGTCCCGCGCGAGGCGGCCGACGGGGTGCGTGGCCACGTGCCGGCCGTCGCGCATCACCATGACGCGGTCGGCAATCGCAAAGACCTCGCTGAGCCGGTGGGTGATGTAGACGATCCCCAGTCTCTGGCCCTTCAGCTCGCGGATCACGGAAAAGAGCCGCTCGACCTCCTGCGGCGCAAGGGCCGCGGTGGGCTCGTCCATGACCAGGATGCGGGCCTCGATGGCCAGGGCCTTGGCGATTTCCACCGCCTGCTGCTGCGCGATCGTCAGGTTGCGGCAGATCGCCCGGGGGTCAACGGCCACGCCCAGGCGCCGGAACAGGTCCGCGGCCCGGCTCCTTTCTTCTCCCTGGCGAACGAACCCCGCCCGGCTTTGCTCCCGGCCCAAGAAGATGTTCTCCGCCGCGGAGAGCGTAGGCACGAGGTTGAACTCCTGGTAGATCACGGCCACGCCGGCCCGCCGGGCGTCGATCGGATTGCGCATGGGGGTCTGCCGGCCGTCGATCGAGATCGTCCCGCGGTCCGGCACGTGGGCCCCGGCCAACACCTTGATGAGCGTGCTCTTGCCGGCCCCGTTTTCGCCGACCAGGGCCAGCACCTCCCCGGCCTGGAGCGTCAGATCCACTCCCACAAGCGCCAGCACTCCGGGGAAGGACTTCTCGATCCCCCTCATTTCGAGCAAGGGGTGAGACGTGAGGGGGTGACGGGGTGAGGAGGTGAGGGGGTGACGGATGAGGGGTTCATCACCTTCAGACCGCGTTTTGTCCGTCACCTTGTCACCCCCTCACCTTGTCACCCCCTCACCCCGTCATCTCCCGCAGCGGGGACTCCCCCCTGCACGGCCTCCCCTTCAGCCGCCCAGCTTCACAGTCGGCGCCGCGCGTTCGATGGCGTTATCGACCTCGAAGAACTCCCGCTTCTGGAAGCCGAATGACCCGGCGATCAGGTTCGACGGAAAGACCTCGCAGCGGGTATTGTAGTCCCGCACGTTGGCGTTGTAGAACCGCCGGGCCCGCTGGATCCGGTCCTCCGTGTTGACCAGCTCGCCCTGGAGCGCGAGAAAGTTCTGGCTGGCCTTCAGGTCCGGGTAGCTCTCCACCACCACGAGCATCTGACGCAGGCTCTTGACCAGCTCGTTCTCGTCGTGGGCCTGCGACTCGGGCGAGCCCGTGCTCGCGACGGCGGCCGCCCGGGCCTGAGTGACCCTTTCGAGGACTTCCCGCTCGTGCTTGGCGTAGCCCTTGACCACTTCGACGAGGTTCGGGATGAGGTCGTAGCGCCGTTTCAGCTCGGTGTCGATGTCGGACCAGGACTCGTCGCAGGTGTTGCGGCCCCGGACCAGGGCGTTGTACATCACGGCAATCCACAGGAGCAATATGACCACGACGATAAGAACAATGTAGGCCGGGTGCATCAGTCCCTTCCTTTCAGCTCTTTGAGCAGGTAGTCGGGCAGGCGGTCGAGGAATCCCGCGATCACGTCCAGGGCCGCGTCGAAATCCTCCGGCTTGAAGAACTGCTCGCGGTAGGCGATCACATCGCGTCCCTGGAGCTCCAAGGTGAATCGCGGCGAGGCCAACAGGAACTCCATGGTTTCCTGGTGGATCACGTCGAACGCCCACCGCCGGTCGGGCGTCTTGACGAGAAACTCCTTGCTGAACTCGGTGGACTCGAAGTTGATGGCGTCGAGGCCGTCGAGGCCCAGGAACGCGTTCACGTTATCGGCGTGTTGCCTCTCGCGAATCAAGAGTAGCTTGAGCCGCAAGCCTACGCCTACAATCACCGCGGAGATCCCCGGTGGAGTCTCTTCGCCCCAACCGCGGCAGTCGAACGCGCAGACGGGGCGCCCCTGGACGCGCCCGCGCATCACGTTGCAGGCGAAGGAGAGGATGCCTCGGTCCAGGCAATTGAACTCCGGATAGCGCTCTTTCATGTGCCGGTCGCGAGAAGGGTCGAACCGCAGGCCACGCGAAGAGGCCCATGCCGCCAACGCCACCCTGCGTCTCCTATCCCGACGATTGAGCAGAAGATAGACCACTGTCAAGAGACTTGCCCAGACAGCCCATATCAACAAGAGGCCCAAGCCCAAGAACAAATCCATGGACCGCTACCCTCCCAATCGCTCGATCTTACCGGCGGTGGAATCGGTTCATCAACGGGTCCATCAGTCCTTCCCTCTCCACTCTTTGAGCAAGTAATCCGGCAATCGCTGGAGGACTCCCTCGATCACTTCCAGCGCGGCTTCAAAATCCTCGGGCTTGAACGTCCGCTCGCGGCGGGCGATCACATCGCTTCCCTGGAACTCCAAGGCAAACCGCGGCGAGGCCAGCAGAAACTCCATGGTCTCCTGGTGGATCACGTCGAAGGCCCAGCGGCGGTCGGGCGATTTGACGTAAAACGCCTTGCTGAACTCGGTGGACTCGAAGTCGATGTCGTCGAAGCCCAGAAACTCTCCCACCTTGTCGAAAAAGTGCTCCTCGCGGATCATCAGCGGCTTGAGGGGCAGGCCGGTCGCCGCGATGACCGCGGAGAAGTGGTGATTGTGCGTCGTACGGTGCCCTTTGGAATCGGTGGAGTGCGTCGCGTAGTGGTAGTCGAACGCGCAGACGGGGCGCCCGCCGGCGTTTCCCGCCATGACGTTGTAGGCGTAGCGGTTGTCGCCTTGGCGGAGGCACTTGAACTCGGGATAGCGGTCGTCCATCCGGGAATCGTGGGTCGGGTCGAACGCTAGTCCGCGCGAGGCAGCCCAGGCCGCCAGGGCCATCCGGCGCTTCTTGGCCTGCTGGTAGCCCAGAACGGCCAGGACCACGATCACCGCGGCGGCAAGGGCGAAAATCACAAGCGGTTCCACCCGGGGCTCCCCTGCTCTCGAAGGGTCAGTCTTCGCCGCGGTTCCATCATAACTCCCCTCTCCCGCTTCCGGGAGAGGGGCCGGGGGTGAGGGCAGGTCGTAGCCGTAGGGCCGGCTCTGACGGCCAGATCTCTGCTTTGGACTGCGGCGATTTATCGCCGCTTTTCCCGCCGGCCACTCACAATCGCGTCGTGCATCGTGCCTCGCCGCGAGAACCGCCCCCTTCAAAGCGGCGATGAATCGCCGCAGTCCAAGAGCGCGATGGCTTTTTCTAGCCCAGGCATTCATGCCTGGCACCCCAAAACGCCACAACACCGTCGCTCCGCCCCTTCAGGGGCGGGCTGAAGCCCGCGGGTGAACACTGGTTGGCCGCTAGATTCCCAGGCGTAAACGCCTGGGCTACGGAAAGACGGCCAACGAAACAGGGCGAGCAAGGGCCTCAGCCCTTCTGCAGCGTCTTGACGTACTCCGCCCAAAGCTCGTCCACCGTCTTGCCGGTGTACGTCTTCCACAGTTCCGGCGCGTACTTCCCCTGGCGCATCGCTGCGTTGAACTTCTTGACAATCTCCTTGTCGTGCGTCTCGACGATGTAGTTCAAGAACGCCCCGGTCGTGCGGTAGCTGTCGGTGTACTTGGCCCGGGCGGGATTGGGACGCGGGCGCAGCGACGGCGGCTCGTAGAGGAACCAGCGGATGTAGTCGGCCACGCCCTCGACCAGCCAGCCCGGATTGCGGTTGCCGCCCCGGGTGCGCCCATACTGCTACACCACGTGGACCATCTCGTGGACCACCGCCCCGATCGCCTCGCCCTCCAGATTCCGCTTGATCCAGGCGCCGCTGCAAGCGATGCGCGTCCCCGACGTGCCGGCCACGCCCTGCATGTTCTTCCGGAAGCTGATGGTGAATCGCGCGGGAGCCTTGTATCCCTCGCTGGAGAGCATCGCGACGAGCTTGGGTGTGCCCAGGATGGTCGCACGGGGGCAGATCGCGCGCAGCGTCCGGAGCACCCCGGTGTGGTCCGGCTCCATGTGGTTGAGGATGAGGTAGTCGATTTCCGGG
>CAYGZI010000273.1:0-7726 GCA_964354245.1 uncultured Planctomycetaceae bacterium | reverse complement strand
CCCCGAAGTAGTCGCGCTGGGCCTGGAGTAGGTTGGCCGGGAGGCGCTCGGAGCGGTAGCCGTCGTAGTAGCTCAGCGCGGCCGCGAAGGCAGGCACCGGGATGCCGAGGTGGACGGCCGTGGCCACGACGTTCCGCCAAGATGCCTGGGCCTTTTCGACCGCCTCGCTGAAATACGGGGCCAAGAGCAGGTTCTCCAGGTCCGCATCGGCGGCGAAGGCCTCCTTGATCCGCTCCAGGAAGACCGCGCGGATGATGCACCCGCCGCGCCAGAGCATCGCAATCGCGCCGAAATCCAGCGGCCACTTGTGCTCTGCCGCGGCCGCCTGGAGCTGCACGAAGCCCTGGGCGTAGCTGCAAATCTTCGAGGCGTAAAGGGCCTGGCGGACCTGCTCCACGAAGTCCTCGCGGTTGCCGTGAAAGTGGACCGTAGGCCCCGCGAGCACCTTGCTGGCCCGCACGCGCGAGTCCTTCATCGCCGAGAGCGACCGGGCGTAGACGGCCTCGGTCACGAGCGTGCTGGGCATTCCGAGGTCCAGGGCCAGTTGGCTCATCCATTTGCCGGTCCCCTTGGCCCCGGCGGCGTCGAGGATGAGGTCCACCAGGCCTTGGCCGGTGTCCGGGTCCTTGACGCTGAAGATGTCGCGGGTGATCTCGATGAGGTAGCTGTTCAGCTCGCCTTGATACCAGCGTGAGAAGACTTCGTACAGCTCCTCGTTGGTCATCGCAAGGGCGAGCTTGAGCATCCAATAGGCCTCGCAGATCAACTGCATGTCGCCGTATTCGATGCCGTTGTGGACCATCTTGACGTAGTGGCCCGCCCCGCGCGGCCCGACCCATTCGCAGCAGGGGATGTCGCCGTTGGGGCCGACCTTGGCGGCGATGGCCTGGAAAATGGGCTTCACGAGCGGCCAAGCCTTTTCGCTCCCGCCGGGCATGATGCTCGGCCCCTTCAAGGCCCCTTCTTCGCCGCCCGAGACGCCCGTGCCGATGTAGAGCAGGCCCTTGGACTCGACGTACTGGGTGCGCCGCTCGGTGTCGTCGAAGCGGGTGTTTCCGCCGTCGATGATCACGTCGCCGGGGGAAAGGAGCGGGATCAACTGCCCGATGAAATCGTCGACCGCCGGCCCGGCCTTGACCATGAGCATGATCTTGCGGGGCGTTTGGAGGTTCTCGGCCAACTCCTGAACGGAGTGGCAGCCGACGAAGTTCTTGCCGGCGGCCCGGCCGGCGATGAAGTCGTCCACCTTGCTGGTGGTCCGGTTGAAGACCGCCACGCTGAACCCCCGGCTCTCGACGTTCAGGGCCAGATTCTCGCCCATCACGGCCAGGCCGATAAGGCCGAAATCGCATTTCTCTGTCATGGGTAATCCTGAGATGTGTTAATGACCAAGATCGCAGGATGGGACAAAACGGTTCTGGACCGGCGAACGTTCGCTGCCCAGAGTCATTCCACGGCCTCCCGTTCGACGCGTTCCAGGTGCGGGACCAACGGCGGCAAGTCGGCCGTGACGACCTCCCAAACGATCTCCACTTTGATTCGGTCGTAACCGTGGACGATGCGATTACGCATTCCGCGCATCTGGGCCCAGGGAATCTCGGGAAACGCGGCGACGACGTGGGAAGGGATGTGCCGGGCGGCCTCGCCGATCATCATCAGTTCCCATGCCACCGCGTGGAGCGTACGTCGGTCCTTACCGAACTGCTCGAGGGTCATCCCGGCAACGTAGGCCCGGCAGGCGGCGACCGCGTCAAGGACGTGCCGGATCCGGTACTTCCATCGGTGCGGCGTCGAAGACGGTGAGGGCTTCTCCATAGATAATGTCCTGCAATTCGGGGATGACGGCGTCGCGGATCACCAGGTCGACTCTGTCCTCGCCGAGGCCCAGTATCTGCTCCAAGTACTGGGCCGTGCCCACGAGGTGAAGCAGGCTGATGCGGCGATCGAACTCCACCAGCAGGTCGACGTCGCTGGTCTCCGCCGCTTCGTCGCGGGCGACGGATCCGAAAAGGGCGAGCGATTTCACGGCGAATCGCTCGTGCAACTCGCCCTTACGGGCCGACAGAATGTCGATGACTTCTCGGCGATTCATGGACGCTCCTTGGGCGTCTTCGATCCCCGCAACGCCATTATACGCGCCCCGGGGCTTGCCGGAAGACCTGCGGAGGGACAATCGCAGCGCACTCCCACCAATCCGATATTCTGACCCGTTTCCGGACGGTGGGATTGCGCTCCGCTTGTCCCTCACCACAATTCCCCGGCGGTCTCACCGCGAAAGCACGTTGCCTGTCCGCGGGGTCACCTGGTCAATGTAGCCCGTCAAGGCGTCGCGGAAAGCGGTCGTCTTCTTGACGAGGGCTGGGATGTCGTCCTTGTCAGGCAGGTACGCCCAAACGGGAACGCGATACTCCCAAGATCCATCCGGGTCGGGATGGTCCGCGCTCAACACAAAATCGCCCACCCGCGTCCTAAGATCCTGCTCGTTTGCCCGGATCAGCTCCGTTAGCGCAGTCCCTATCGCCTTTGTATCGCAGTAAACGCCAACATCCCGCGGGAATTGATCCCCATCATTGACCGTCAGCCCGAACTGCGTGTAGACGTCTGGTGAGTCAAACGCCGTATAGAAGCCAGCCTTGCCCCAAAGGAAGAACCCGAAGCTGCGCCCCGCCTTGCTCGTGTACTGCTTCCACCCCTCGGAGCGATTGAAGACTTCGCGCGCGAGCTCCGGCTGCGCTCGTTCGCAATAGCGTTCGAAGGCCGCAAGGTCGCCTGCCAACCGAGGGGTGATCTCATCGAGGTAGCCGGAAAGCGCATCTCGGTAGGACATCATGTGCTTCGCGAGGGCCTGAGCATCCTCCTTGTCAGGCACGTACGTGCACACTGGACACGTAGAGTCCCATGAACCGTCAGACTCCTTATGATCCTGGCTCAGCACGAAATCGCCCAGCCGCGCCTTGAGTTCCTCCTCGTGTTGACGAATCACTTCCGTCAAACGAGTCGCAACGGTTTCGCTGTCACACTCCACGCCAACGAAGCCGGGGGACTCATCGCCCGGATTCAATTGTATCCCGACAGACATGAAATCGTTCGCATCGCCTAACCCGGCGTGGAAGCCCGCGTTACGCCAGAGCCAGAAGGAGAAGTCGCCTTCGTCGTTATACGGCTGCCAGCCATCGGCAGCCGGGAAGACTTCCCGGGCAAGATCCGGCTGCATTTTCCCGCACCAGGTTCCCGAGCGTGCGATATCCTCTCGCGTCGATCCTTCCTCGCGACCGGCGCGCCGCGGCCCCTTTGGCGGTCGGGGTGGCGGAACCACGACATCGTTCAAGTCGCTCACGAGGATGTACTCCTCCTCGCCGCTCTTGAGATACGAGAACTTGAGTACTCGGGTTCCGTGGCGTTTGAACGTCCTAAGGCTAGTCTCGTCAATGTTCTCAACGACCACAACCGCCGTCTGGTGAGTGTTAAACTGGGCGGGGGGCTCGCATTTGAAGTGATCGCGGAATTCCTTTTGCAGCGTTCGCGGCGCATGTCTCGTGCGGTGTTCCAGTTCCCATTCGCTCCAGCTTTCGACTGCGGATACGTACTCGTCGATCTGCGCTTGAAGGTCGCGCGGGGAGTCGCCGCGCTTGAGTTCGATGATGACCGTGTCACCCTCCCGATTAACTGCAAGGAGGTCTATCCGCTTCGACCCCTCCGTGACGACTTGCCGCCCAATCATCATAAGGTCGTCGGCTATAAGCTGCGGGTTATGGTGGATCCATTCTTCTAACTGGCTCTCATAATGCTTATCCCCGAAACTCTCCTGCGCGACATCCTCGAAGCAACCACCGGTGCGTTTGAATAACTGCATGGCGATCTCCTACTCGTAGCCCAGAGTGGTTTGTTCTCTCCGTGTTCTCCGTGTCTCCGTGGTTTCTCTTCTCACGCCCCCTCGTCCACCGGCCACGGCGGCGTCGCCGGCAGGTAGCGGTCGAATTCGGCCAGTAGCTCCTCCTGGTACTTGCCGGCGAAGGTGCCGGCGAGGAACCGCTCGATTCCCTCCTCGTAGAACCGCCTCCAACTGGCCTCCTCCGCCCCGGGATTGATGGGGAAGAAGAGGGCCGCGTTGGCCTTCGCCGCCTCGTAGTCGCCCGGCGCGTCGCCGATCATGAGGGCATGATCGGGGCCGTACTTCGCGGCCATGCCCATGAACTGCTTCTTCGTGCCGCTCTCCTGGCCGCAAATGGCCCTCACGTAGCCGCTCAGCTTGTGCTCTTCCCACTCCCGCACCAGGGCCTCCTGCGGCGTCGCCGAGACGACCAGGATATCGGCCGCGGGGCAAAGGCGCTGGAGGCTCTCGCGAACGCACGGAAACGGCGGCACGCCGCGGACCATCCCTTCAATCGCCTTGTTGACCGCCACGGACCAATCCAACGCCTGCCTCAAGTCGGCGTCGCCGTCCGCCTCGACCGCCTTCTTGAGGGCCGGGTTGCCGAGCTTCGTCTCGCGGCCCATCCAACGGACCACACCCTGTGGAATCCGGATCGGGATGCCGCGGGCACGCACTTCCGGGCGTTTCTGGAGCCACTGGAGGGCCTCGATCAGGGCCGGGAAGCGGTTGATCCCGCGGCTCTTGGAATACAGATTGACGAACTCCGCGGCCTCGCGGGCGTACTTGCTTACGCCTTGGAGGTTATAGTAGTTGATTGTGTTGGGGATGAAGCACTCCTTGTGCTTCAGCTCCATGGTGTCGAATGCGCAGCCGTCGGAGTCGATGCCTACCAGATAGTCGTGGTTGGGGTCGAAGGGGAACATGGTGTCTCGTTCAGTCTGTCTTCGAGCTCGTAGGGCGGGCACTTTGGCTAACAAATCATTGCAAATTGATAATTGCAAATTGAAAATTGCAGATTTCCGGGGACCCTCAGTTGCCGATCGCACGTAGAGCGCACGCTGCAATTTGCAATTTGCAATCCCCAATTTGCAATTTGCAATTCCCCCTCTCACTGACGGTCCGCCTCTGGAACATACTCCGCAAGCTTCTTCTCCGCGTAGATCGGCCGGAACCGCGTCAGGCGCTGGCGCCCGTCCACCAGGGGCAGGCCGATCATGTCGTCGCCGACCAGGGGTCGGGCGTAGCGCACGAAGTCGTCGGTGACGTCGCACCCGCTCGGCGCGATCCACGCCGCCGGAAACTTCCGCTCGCTGTTGGCGACCACCTGGAGCGGGACCTTGTCGTAACGCACGCTGTAGATCGGGCCCGGCTCGCGGAGGATCGTGGCCATGTAGCCGCTCTCGCCCGAGGCCGCCAGCTCCAGGGCCTTCTGACCCACCCGGTACGCCTCGTCCAGGTCCACCGGCGAGCTATATGCCATCGAGTGGCGCTGGTCCGTGCCCGGGATGTTGCCGCGGGCCGCTCCCTTGGCGGCCAGTCCGATCTTGTTGAGGTAGTTCACCACCACTTGGGCCACGGTCATCTGGCTGGAGCCAAAGGCCGCGTGCCCGAACGAATCCTTCAAGAGCCCCAGGTCGCCCACGTCAAACCCCTCGCTCACGACGACCATGCAGCGGCCGCTCCGCCGCAACGAGTCGTTCACCTGGTCGGCCAACTGGGCCAGGCTGCACGGGCTTTCCGCCAAGTAGATCTGAAGGGGCATCTCCCGATCGGGATCGGCCAACCGGGCCGCCGCTGGAATGAAGCCGATCTTGCGCCCCATTGCCTGCATCACCAGCACCGGGTCGGCAGGGCACGATCCCGCGTTCTCCTCGTTGGCGTTCTGGACCATGTGCATCCAATAGCGGGCGACGGAGCCGTAGCCGGGGGTATGGTCGATGAGCCGGAACTCGCTGTCGCCCACGTCGTTGTCGATGGTCTTCGGGACCCCCACGGCCACCAGGTCCAGCCCCCGCTCGTGAGCGAGCTGGGCGATGCGATGGGCCGTGTCCATCGAGTCATTGCCGCCGATGTATAGGAAATACCCAACCTGGTGGGCACGAAAGACCTCGATGACCCGGCCGAAATCCTCCGTTTGGGTGGGCTTCAGCTTATAGCGGCAGGTCCCGATCGACCCGGCCGCTGGGGTGAAACGCAGCAGGGCCACTTCCTCGGCGGGCTGGGCACCGAGGTCGAGAAGCTCCTCCTTGAGTACACCCTCGATGCCATGCCGGGCCCCGTAGACCGTCCCGATTTGGGGATGCTGGCGCGCGGCCTCGATGATCCCCCGCAGGCTGCTGTTGATCACCGGGCTGGGGCCGCCGCTCTGTGCGACGACGAGATTTCGGGAGGTGCTCATAGGATCGGCATTTTACCCCGACCCGCGGCATAAGCAAGAGGCCCACTCAGCGTCAGACGCCGCGAATCGGGCGGATGCCACCGCGGGGCCTCCCGGCGGACGAGGCTTGACAGGCGAGGAGTCCCTGACTCCCGCGGAACGCGGCAGATGTCATGCGGTCCGTTGCATCACGTTGACGAATTCCCGCCCCGACATCGGTGCGGGAAGGGGCTTTCCGTCTTGCTCATAGAGTTGGATCGTCTCTTCAACGACTTCGCAAAGCTCCGCGAAAACGCGTTGGGCATCTGCACCGTGGCACCCGCCGTAGAAGAGCTCCGGACAACTCCCGATGAAGCAACCGTCCTGGTCCGACCACTCGACAATTTTCACGTATCGATCGCCTTTACTCATCGTTGAGACTCCTCGATTGCCGAACGAGCCGCGCGCTCCTGGTAGTCCAAGGCGTCGTCACCGTCGTGTCCCGAAACGGTAACCGGCTTGGCCACTTTGGGGTGAACGAAGTTCCGATGACTGCCCTTCCCGCCCCGGTCGGCGAACCCGGCCCGCCGCAAGTCCCGTATCACGTCTCGCACCTTTCGCGGCACCGGTTCTCCTTGTTCGCATCGGCAGCCTTTCGGGCCCCGAATCCAATCTACATTGTACCACCCAACAAGGCGGTCACAAGTCCCTCGGGCTGTCGCGACATTCCTTGACTTCCGTTCCTGCGCCGGCTAACCTGCCGGGTTGGCGTGCCGGCCAGAGTGGTGGGGCAGGTTGCCAACCTGCCGCACGTAGCATTCCGGGACCATTATCCAGGAGACATCCATGAAGAAGTCAACGATTCCGCGTCGTGAGTTCCTCGGTGCGGCGGCCGCAGCAGCAGCGGTGACCATCGTGCCCCGTCATGCGGTGGCGCAAAGCGGCAAGACGCCGCCCAACGAGAAGCTGAACATCGCCGGGATCGGCGTGGGCGGCCAGGGAGGAGGCGATCTTCAGAACCTGAGCGGCGAGAACATGGTCGCCCTGTGCGACGTCGACCAGAGCCGCGGCGGAGGTTCGTTCACAAGGTGGCCCAAGGCCGCGCAGTACCGCGACTTCCGCAAGATGTTCGACGAGATGGAGAAGAAGATCGACGCGGTCGTCGTTGGCACGCCCGACCATACCCATGCCGTGGCGGCCATGGCGGCCATCAATCGCAACAAGCACGTCTACTGCGAGAAGCCGCTGGCCCACTCGGTCTACGAGGTCCGCCAGTTGATGCGGGCCGCTAAGGACCACAACGTCGTCACCCAGCTCGGCAACCAGGGCCACTCTTCCGAGGAAATCCGCATGTTCTGCGAGTGGATCTGGGACGGGGCCATCGGCGCGGTCCACACGATCCACGCCGGGTGCGCGGCCGTCAACTCCGGCATCGACCAACTGCCGAGCCTCACGCAGAAGCCTCCGGTTCCCGCCACGCTCGACTGGGACCTGTG
>CAYGZI010000272.1:0-7743 GCA_964354245.1 uncultured Planctomycetaceae bacterium | reverse complement strand
GCAACTGCTCGATCATGTTGCCGCTGTACTCGAAGTCGCAGGCCGTCTTGAGGCTCGTGTTCCTGCAAGCGTCGATCCACTGCTTCTGGAAGTGGCCCAGAGGCGGCAGCACCTTGTCCGGCGTGCGCGGCTTGTAGTAGGTCAGGTCCGCGCTGTCGCCGAACGGCAGCAGCAGGCGCGAGCCGAAGTCGGCGATGACGTGGCCCTTCGAGCCCTTGAACATCGCGCCGTGGTCGATTCTCTTGAGGTCCACGTAAGGCTTCGGCGAGAGCGGCATGGCCCCGCCCTGATACCAGCTTATGCGGATCGGGCCGCGCCAGTCGTTCGCCGGGTGCTCGAAGTGCGACTCGCAGGTGACGGGCGTAACGTCGGGATTGAACTTCTCGCCCTTCGCCTCCGCCGACGTCGGCAGAGCGGCGTCCACGGCGTTCCAGAGCAGGTCCATGGTGTGGCTGCCCATGTCGCCGATCTGGCCGGCGCCGAAGTCCCAGTACATGTTCCACGACAGGCAGTTCATGCCCGGCCCGCCCGAAAAATACTCGGGATTGTAGGGATGGACCGGCGACGGCCCGAGCCAGAGATCGAAGTGAAAACCCTCGGGCGGCTGGCCCTTCGCGGGCGCGTAGCCCTTGCGGCGGATCTGGCGGTCGCCCCACGCGTAAGCCGCCGTCAGGTTGCCGATGGCGCCGTCGCGCACGAGCTCGCGCACGCGGTTGAAGTTCTGCATCTCGTGGCGCTGCATGCCGACCTGCGTGGCGAGCTTGGTCTTTTTCTTCATCCAGTTGGCCCGCACGATACGGGCTTCTTCGACGCTGATGGCAAGCGGCTTCTCCATATAGCAGTGCAGGTCGCGGTTGAGCGACCAGTTGGCGATGAACGCGTGGGTGTGGTCGGCCGTGCAGCAGACCACCGCGTCGAGGCCTTTTTGATCGAGACACTTGCGCCAGTCGACGTAGGTCTTGGCCTTCGGAAACCGCTGGAGCGCATCGGGAAATCGCTTTTCGTTGACGTCGCAGAGCGCGACCACGTTTTCGTCCGCCAGCGAGTCGTAGTGTGCCAGGCCGCGGCCCCAGACGCCGATCAGGGCGACGTTCAGCTTGTTGCTCGGCGCGGTCTTTCCCGCGCGGACGCCGCCCGGCAGGAGGGTCAATCCGGTCCCGGCGGCGGTGGTCTTCAAGAATTGGCGACGATTCACGGTCAGTTCTCCTGTGTGCTGGAAGTGGGTTTCCGTTGCGGAAATCGTAGGGTGGGACAAGCGCAGCGCAGTCCCACCAACTGAATTCCGGTGGGACTGCGCTGCGCTTGTCCCACCCTACGTCGTCTACGGTGCTCCATGATACCAGGGGACAGTGCGCCCGGCCAGTTGCCGCAGCGATTTCTCGACCGCAATACAGCCCGGCCGGCCTTCACGGCTTGGCTTTACCTCCCATCGTGATGAACTCGTCTTTGCTCAGGAAGCCGTCCTTGTCGGTGTCGAAGGCGACAAACCGTTTCGGGGCCTGGTCGGGATCGGGCTGGTTGGCGAGGAACTCCTCGCGGCTCAGCCGGCCGTCGCCGTTCTTATCGCGCCTGGCGAACATCGCGGCGCGGTCCTGCCGCGGCTTGGCGGCCGCCGCTTTAGCACTGGCTTTCTTGCCGGCGCCGACCTGCGGCTTCGCCTCGGGCTGTTGGGCGAGAATCGCACGAAGTTGGGCGACGATTGCCGGTTGCTCCGCGGCGAGGTTCTTCGTCTCGGCGGGGTCGGCCTCGTAGTCGTAGAGCTCGAGCACGGCGCTCTCGGCCGCTGCACCGGGCCTTTTCCACTCGACCAACCGATGGCGGGCGGTCCGGACGGCGCGGCCCATCATCTGGCCGCGGGGATAGACGTGGAAGACGGCCTCCTTGGCCGCGGCCGCCGGGTTCTTCAGCGCGGCGACGACGCTCGCACCGTCCAGATCCGCGGGCACCGGCAGGCCGGCCAATTCGCAGAGCGTCGGATAAAGGTCCACGGTCTCGGCCAGCGCGGCGGTCTTTGCGCCTCCCTTGGCGACCCCCGGCGCGACGACGATCAGCGGGATGCGGGCCGCCTGTTCGTAGTTGGTGTGCTTGCACCACATCCCGTGGTCGCCCAGGTGCCAGCCGTGGTCGCCCCAGAGGACGATGATGGTGTTTTGCGCGAAGCCGTTGGCGTCGACCGCGTCGAGAACGCGGCCGAGCTGGGCATCCATAAAGCTCACGGCGGCGTGGTAGCCGTGGATGAGATTGCGGGTCTTCGCGTCATCGAGCGGACCGGCGTCGGGGATGTCGCTGTATTGGCGCAGCTCGCCCCAGGTCGTCGGCGCAAACTTGGGAGCGCCGATCGGCGGCTCCTTCAGGGCGGGCAGCGGGAAGGCGGCCGGATTGTAGAGGTCCCAGTATTTCTTCGGCGCGCAAAACGGCAGGTGGGGCTTGAGGAACCCGACGGCGATGAACCACGGCTGGCCGGGGTCTGCTTTTGCTGCATCGAGGCGGCGGATGGCCTCGTCGGCAATCCGGCCGTCGGCGTAGGTGTTGTCCGGCACGTCGGCGCATTCGGTGGGCGCGCCGCGCGGAAGCGTGGCCGGATCGACCGGCGCGTTGCCGAACCGCGCCTCCTCGCGGGTGAGCTGGGGTGGCCGGTTCTCCTTGAGCACGTAGCCGCCGGCCGGGCCGGCCTTGGGGCCCCAGTGCGGCACGCTCCACGAGGCCTTGTCCTCGTGGTTGCCGTGGCCGACGTGGAAGATCTTGCCCATCGCCTCCGTGCGGTAGCCGTGGCGCTGGAAGTGCTGCGCCACCGTTACCGCGTCGGGGACGGCGTTGCGGAAATTGGTGCCCAGGTCGTAGATGCCGATCGTTTGCGGGCGCAGGCCGGTCATCAGCGCGTTGCGCGACGGGGCGCAGACGGCCTGATTGGCGAACGCGCACTCGAACCGGACGCCGCGGGCCGCAAGGCGGTCGATGCCCGGCGACCGGATGACGGGCGTGCCGTAGCAGCCCAGCAGCGGCTTGAGATCGTCCACGCAGACGAGCAGGACGTTGGGTTTCTCCGCCGCGGCGACGGTGGCCGCCGTGATGAGCACGAGGCCGAATAGGGTCGCGATGGAATACTTGTTCACGGGCGGCTCCTCCCGTTGGCTCGGATTTGTTGTAGCAGTTCCGTCATCTCCTTCACCCTCTCCGGATGCTGCGCAGCGAGGTCCGTGGTTTCGCCGAGGTCGTTGGCAAGGTTGTACAACTCGGCCGCGGGGCCGCGCTTTCCCACCTTGGCTTTGGCCCCCGGGGCGGGCCCTCCCGCAATGAGCTTCCACGGGCCCTTGCGGAGCGCAAGCCGGTTGCCGTGCTCAACCAGATGGTCGCGGCAGGGCCTGTCGAGCTTCTCACCGAGGATCGCGGGCAGGATGTTGAAGCTGTCGGGGCCGGCATCGGCGGCGAGCTTCTGGCCGGTAATCGCGGCGGCAGTGGCGAGCATATCCACGTGGCAGATCAGCTCCTCGGAGGCGCCCGGCTTCACGTGGCCGGGCCAGCGGGCGACAAGCGGCACGCGCGTGCCGCCTTCATAAGGGCTGCCCTTGCCGGCGCGGAGCGGGCCGTTGTGCGGGTGGCCGTTATTGGTCTCGACGGTTCCGCTGTTGACAGAATCGGGGCCGTTGGTGTCGAGCACGCCGCCGTTGTCGCTAGTGACGATGAGGAGCGTGTCGTCGGTCAGCTTGAGCCGGTCGAGCGCGGCCATCACTTCGCCGACGGACCAGTCGAACTCCTGGACCACGTCGCCGCGGACCCCGGCCTGGCTGGTGCCGCGGAACCGGGTGTGCGGCACGCGCGGCACGTGGATTTCGTGCGTGGCGAAGTAGAGGAAGAACGGCCGGTCCTTCTGCTTCTCGATGAACGCGACCGCCTTCTTCGTGAGCACGTCGGCAATCTCGTCGTCCTTCCAGAGCGCGGCTTTGCCGCCGGTCTGCTTGCCGATGCGCGGGATGCCGTTGACGAAGGATTCCGGGTCGCCGCGCTGCACGGAGTAGTCGAGCCGGATCGGGTCGGCCGGATCGAGTCCCACGACTCGATGGTTCTCGATCCACACGCAGGGCGTTCGGTCGCCGGTCGCCGGCAACAGCCAGGCGTAGTCGAAACCGACTTCCAGCGGACCGGGCTTGATCTGGCCGTTGTAGTCCGTGGGCGAGCGGGGGCCGAGCCCCAGGTGCCATTTTCCGACCACGCCGGTGGCGTAGCCGGCCTGCTTCAAGAGCGACGGCACCGTCACCCGGCCCGGCTCGACGATCAATGCGGCGGTGCCCGGCAGGATGCCCGTCCCCGGCTTGCGCCAGGCATACTGGCCGGTCATAAAGGCATACCGGGTCGGCGTGCAGACGGCCGAGGGGGAGTGTGCGTCGGTGAATCGCCGCCCCGCAACGGCGAGCCGATCGAGGTTCGGCGTCTTGATCTTGGTCGCGCCGTAGCAGCCCCAGTCGCCGTAACCGATGTCGTCGGCGAGGATGAAGATGATGTTGGGCGGGCGATCGGCGCTGCGGGATTCGCTACATAGCGCTCCCATCGCGGCGAGCGCAGTAATAAGGACGAGCAGGCGATTCATGTTCCGGGTCTCCTTCATTTGCCTGGTGGGCAATGGGGTCAGAGCTTGAATAGTGAATAGCGGCGCGCCGTGGCCGCGTCCCGCACTGACGGGGCCCCTTGCCTATTCACTATTCAAGCTCTGACCCTACCCTCTGCGAGTCGCCTTCTTGCCGGGGGTAGGGGTTCCTCTTTTATGGATGCTGACTTCGACGTCGTTCTTCTGCGCCGCGCCGGGCGTGCTGCGGCCGTCCGCGATGAGATGCCCCATCAACGCCTTCATCGCGGCGACCAGCTCCGGCCTGGCGGCGGCCACGTTGTCCGTTTCGCCGATGTCATCGTCCAGGTTATAGAGCCGGACGTCGGTTTTTGCCAGCGGGTCGGGCTCGAAGATGAGTTTCCACGGCCCTTTGCGGAGTCCGGCCACGCCGCGGCTGGCACAACTGACGGCGTGGCCGCGAATCGGTCTGTCCTCGCCCTCAAGCAGCGGCACGAGGCTGAAGCTGTCTTCGCCCGCGCTTGCCGGCAGCTTCGTGCCGAAAACGTCGGCGAGCGTCGCCATGACGTCGGCCTGGTGTACAAGCTGCCGGCACACGCTGCTGGCTTTCACCGCGCCGGGCCAGCGCATGATGAACGGCACGCGATGGCCGCCTTCCCACACGTCGCCTTTGTAGCCGCGCAAGGGGCCGCTCGGGAAATGCCCCTGGGCCTCCATCTCTTTCGCGCCGACATAGGGCGCGCAACCGTTGTCGCTCGTGAAGAAGACCAGCGTGTTGCCGGCGACGCCGCTCTGCTCGAGCGCGTCCAGCACGCGGCCGACCACGGCGTCGGTTTCCACGACGAAATCGGGGTAAGCCAGGCCGAGGCCGCTCTTGCCTTTCCACGCATCGTTGACGGCCAGCGGCGTGTGCGGCGAGGTGAGCGGCATGTAGAGAAGGAACGGCTGCTTCGCTTTCGCCCGCCGGGCGATGAAATCGCAAGCGCGGTCGCCAAGCGCCGGCAGAATGGGCCCCAGCTTCCAGTCTTTAAGCGCGGGGCCTTGAAGGCTGGCCTGATTGTCTTTCAGCAGCGCCGCCGGCAGGAACTCCGACGGAATGCCGACGGTGCGGTCGTTCTCGATGAAGCAATAGGGCGGCCAATTGGGCACGTCGGTGCCGAAGTACTCGTCGAAGCCCCGCGTGGTCGGCCCGCCGGCGATGGGCTTGGAAAACACCTCCTGCCACGCGGCACGGTGCGCCTCGGTCACGGCGGGCGTACCCTGGCCAATGCTAAATAACGCACGTTTCTCCTGCGGAATCCCCCAGTCCCGGCCGAGGTGCCACTTGCCCACGCAGGCGGTGCGGTAGCCGTGCTGCTTCGCCAGGCCCGCGATGGTCAGCCGGTCCGGCGCGATAAGCGGGTCGCCAAACACGCCGACGATGCCCGCCTGCAACCGCGTGCGCCAATGGTAGCGGCCCGTGAGCAGCGCGTAGCGCGACGGCGAACACACGCCCGAGCTGGAGTGGCCGTCCGTGAACCTCATGCCTCCGGCGGCGAGCCGGTCGATGTTCGGCGTGGGGATCTTGCCGCGCTGCGGATTGTAGCATTGCACGTCGCCGTAGCCGAGGTCATCGGCGAGGATGACGACGATGTTGGGGGTGCTTGCGGCTTTCGGCGCGCCGGCAGCATGTTGCGCGGCCGGCGGAGCGGCTGAATGCCCCTGCGGCGCGTCGAAGTACTTCTCCCGGATCCACTCGGGCTGCCATTGGTCCGGCTCGCGCTGGCGGCCCGTCAGATCGACCTTTTCGGGCGGCTTGTTCTCGGTGGGGAGCGCCAGCGTGTCGCCGACCTTGGCCTGCCATTGCCTCATCAGCTTCAGCAAACGCCGGACGTGCTCCGCACTGCCCGGGCGATCGATCAGGTTGGTCCTCTCGTCCGGATCGGATTGCAGGTCGAACAACTGGATATGGCCGATCTTCGGATAGCAGATCAGCTTCCATCGCTCATCCCGCACCGCGCGCTGGATTTGGATGAACGGCAGAAACACCGAGTCGCGCACCCGGTCCTTCTTTCCCTCCCACAGGGGACGCAGGCTTTCGCCTTCCAGACCCGCCGGACGCTCAATCCCGATCGTGTCGCACAGCGTGGGGAAGATGTCCAGCAGATAGCTGAAGGCCCGCGTGGATTTGCCCTGCGGAATGCCGGGACCGGCGACGATCAGCGGCACCCTCATGCTGTGCTCGAACACGCTTTGCTTGCCCAACAGGCCGTGGCTGCCCAGGGCGAGCCCATTGTCGGCGGCGTAGATGACGATCGTGTTCTCCGCCTGGCCGGTCTCTTTGAGGGCCGCAAGGATGCGTCCCACCTGCCCGTCCAGGTGTGTGATCAGACCGTAGTATTCTGCCAGTTGATCGCGGATCATCGCCTCGGTCCGCGGCCACGCCCCCAGGTTTTCGTCGCGGCCGCCTTTCATCATGCCGTTGTCGAAAGGAAGCTGCGGCAGGAAGTTCGCGGGGAGCGGGGGCAGGTTGCGGTAGTACGCTTCCCGGTATGGCAGGGGCGGCATCCGCGGATCGTGCGGCGCTGTAAAGGCCACATAGACAAAGAAGGGCTTCTTCCCGTCGTGACTGCGGAGAAACTCAATGGCAGCGTCCGCGAACAGCTCGCTGGAGAACTTCTCGCCCGTGCGCACTTGGGTCAGCTTGCCGTCGGGGCCGAGGTCTCGGACCGGCACCTTGGTGTGATCCGCCATGCCGCCGAAGAAGACGTTCCGTCCGCGCTGGAAGGCACGCAGCCAGGAGGGCTGGCCGTTGTGCCATTTGCCGGTGCCAAAAGTGACGTAGCCGCTCTCTTGCAGGTGTTCCGGCAGGAGCTTGACGCCTTTGAGGGAAGCGGTGTCTACATGGAACCACGTCTTCCCGCTCATCAGCATCGCCCGGCTGGGCACGCAGACGGCCCCGCTGTTGCCCCCGAAGCAGTAGTTGGACCGGAAGCTGAAACCCGAGGCCGCCAGCTTGTCTATATTCGGGGTCTTGATGTGCGGATTGCCCCAGGCGCCGATGGTATCGGCACGCTGGTCGTCGGCGAAGAGGAACAGGATGTTGGGCTTTCCTGCTCCGTAAACCAAAGAGCCCGAAAAGAGCCAGGTCAATAGCAGACCCAGGACCCATTGCGTGCGGCTTCTCATTTTGTGCCCTTTCT
>CAYGZI010000271.1:0-7766 GCA_964354245.1 uncultured Planctomycetaceae bacterium | reverse complement strand
CGTGACTCTTGTCGTGGTGTTTCCGAATGAAGTCGGCCGGGAACGTGTAGAATTCCGGCTCCTGCGAGCCGGTGGAACCATCACGCCCCCTGGAAAAGTTCCCGAGGTTCAGGAATGCCACGACCAGGAACTGAAAGGCACTTAAGGATTTCGCCTTAATCAAGGGGGCTCGGTTGCAGTCGGTGGCATACCGGCTCTTCACCTGAACCCGCACCACGTCGCGTTCCTCTTTGCTGCGCCGGTGCCGGGGATCGGGATGAATGCAGATCAGGTCGTAGCCCTCGTTGTCGGGCGGGGCCTTGTAGGTGAGAATGTTTCGTCGCATCAGGTAGCCCATCACGAGATGCTCGGCACTTGCGGAAACGACGGGAAAACGCAAGAATCGTTTCTCGGACATGAAGCTCATCTCCGGTCATTGCCCCGCCACTGTTTCGTCAATTCCGCGAGGAATTCCGTCGGCACGGGCCCGTCGTGGACCACCAGGCGGTAGCGCAGGCATTTCGGCCAACCCCCGGTGGGACTGCGCTGCGCTGGTCCCACCCTACAACTCCTTCGCCCCGGCCTACGCTTGCTCCGCCCCAGTTTACGCCAGCCCCTATGATGCCGTATTGCCTTCCTCCTGGCAATCGGCGCGCTGCCGACAGCCGAGGCGCCAATAGCGGATCCCCACCGCAGCCAGCGCCAAGAGCCACAGCGCGCCGAGCCACACAGCGGACCGCTCCCGCTCCACGGCCATGCAGGGCGCAGCCGCCATGAACACCAGCCCCACCACGTAGCACCCGCCCCACACGTGGCTTCCCATCGCGAAAAACCCCAGACCGCTCAACACGGCGCCCAGTGCGTAAACCTCGGTGAAGTCGCGCCCTTGGAGCTGGAGCACGAGGTCGGCCATGCCCGTCGCGATCAGGTAGCCTATCCATATTGCCCAAATCGGCCGTTCGGCCGCGTTGGTGGGCAACAGCGAGTAGGGCCGGGCATACCAGAGAATGCCCAGCATCAGCAGGAACATCACCCCCCGCGGAAGCCAGTAGCCCATCCCCGGTTCGTGCCCGGCGCCGATCATCGCAAACATCCAGAGATGGGCCAGGAAGATCACCAGGCCGAAGGCCATCAGGGCCAGGCCCCAGCCCTGGAAGTGCTCCTCGTGGCGGCCCTGGACCAACGCCCGCGTCACCCGGTCCAGCAGGTTGATGCTCGATGCGAGGATCGGCTCGCCCTGGAGGAAGCGGGCCAGGTCGTCGGCCAGGTCCGTGGCCGTGGCGTAGCGCACCGACGGGTCCTTTTGCAGGCACTTCATCACGATCGTTTCCAGGTCGTGCGGCACCTGGGCATTCAGCACGCGCACGGGGACGGGGTCCTCGTCGAGCACTTGGGTCAGCGTCTGGATCGCCGTGGCGGCCTCAAACGGCGGCCGGCCCGTCAGCAGGTCATACAGAATCGCCCCAAGGGAATACACGTCCGAGGGCGGCCCGACTTCCTCGTGCGTTCCGGCGGCCTGCTCGGGCGACATGTAGCTGGGCGTGCCCAGCACCTGGCCGGCCTCTGTCAAGTGGCTGTCGCCGCGTATGCGCTTGGCCAGGTCGAAATCGCTGACCTGCGGACGGCCGTTGCGGTCCAGGAGGATGTTGGCCGGCTTGAGATCGCGGTGGATGAGTCCTCTTTGGTGGGCGTGGGCGATGGCCTCGGCCACCTCGCGGACCAGTCCCGCCGCCTGGCGAGGAGGCAGGGGACCATCGGCCGCCTTGGCCGCCAGGCTCTGCCCTTCGACAAAGGCCATGGAGAAGTAATGCTGACCGGCGTGCTGGCCGGCCTCGTAGACGGGCACGATGCCCGGATGGCTCAGTCCGGCCGCCACCTCCGCCCCGACGTAGAACCGCCGGACCTCCTCCTCGGACGCCAACTGTCCGGCCAGGATCGTCTTGACGGCCACGATGCGATTGAGACTGACCTGCCGGGCCTTGTAGACCACTCCCATGCCGCCCCGGCCGATCTGCTCCAGGATCTCGTAATCGCCGAAGCGGTCCGGCGCCGCGGCCGAAATCGCCGCCCCGGCACGGTCGAAGGCCATGGTCGGCTGGCCGCTCCCGCTGTCTCGGCTCTCGCTGCCTCCGCTCTGCCGGATGCCGACGGCCGTGGGATCGGGCGACCTCGCCAGCGGCTCCGTCGGCGGCTGGCTAGCTCTCTCGGGTTTCTGTAGCGGATCGGACACGGCTCACCCCCCAAAGCCCGCAACGCACGCTCACCGGGCCAGATCCGTAGGTTATGCTTCAGCATAACGACGGCGGCCGTCATGTGGCGCCTGCGGGGATGTTACGCTGAGGCAAAACCTGCCCCCCTGGCCATTGAACCTTGGTCATTGGTCTTTCGTCGCCCGCCACTGTTTCGTTAGTTCCGCCAGCAACTCCGTCGGCACCGGACCGTCGTGGACCACCAGCCGGTAGCGGAGGCGGAGCGGCTGACCCGCCTTGAGCGTCACCGGGCCCGGGGCTACGATGCACGGGTTCAGCATCGCGATCGGCGCAAGGTTGTGCCAAGTGCTTGGCGGATTGCCGGGATGGTCGAGGATGGCGACGCCCACCGTCTTGCCGGGTTTGGGCGGGGTCTCAGACCCGCGCCCATCGAGCTGGATCGTGTAGTCGTACCACGGCGCGGCCGGCCAGTCGGTCTCAGGCTTCAGGTGATGCGGGGCGGGAAGCTTCACCTCGCCCTTGGGGTCATAGTAGGCCGCCTTGCCGTCCTTGCGGGACTTGACGCAGAGGCCGCCGAAGGCCGTCTGGCGCAACGTCACGTCGCTGGTGGGCGTGAGCCGGAAGTCAAGGTCGATCACGTACGCCCCCTTGACCTCGCGGGCCGAGATCATCGTCGCCTCCTTGATCATCGTCTCGCCTTCGGCGACCCAGGCGTTGCGGACCGCGAATTCGGCGCCCTTGGCATCGGCCGTCAGGAGCTTGACGCCGCGGCTCTGGATCACGCGGTCCTTGGTCGGGGCCCACTCGCCCCAGCCCCAGAAGTCCGCGGGCTTTTTGCCGTCCATCGCGTGCCACGTGAGGAACACGCCGCGGTGATGGGGATGGTCGACGGGGGCGAACTCCACCACGTCCTCGCCCGAAGGCGTTTTCACCGGAAACAGGCAGCAGACGCTGTTGGCCGTGAGCTTCGTGTCGGCCGGCTTCTTGGTCATGTAGCGGAGCACCGTCCGGCCGTCGGGGGTCTTGAGGGCCATCCCGTGCTCGTCGGGCGTAAGCGTAAAAGCCTTCTCGCCCTCCGCCGTCACGCCGAGAGCGGACGTGCGGAGCACGGCGACAATGGAGACACTGAGGATCGCGGCCGCAAGGACAATACGTGACTGACGCATGATGCTTCTCCTTTTGCGAATTCGTGCATGCCTTTCTCTAGCCCAGGCGTTTACGCCTGGGACCTGAGAAACCGATCCCACTCCCTTAAAACCAACCGCCCCTTCAGGGGCCACGCCAGGGATGCCCCTGAAGGGGCTGATGGTAGAAAACGATGGTTGATCGTGGTCCCAGGCGTAAACGCCTGGGCTACGGAAACGCGGCTGCCCAGCATCAACGCATGACGTCGCGTTCAAGTTCTGTCTCTCAAAGCCGCTTCACCCGGATGTTCCGATACCACACCGGCTGGCCGTGGTCCTGAAGCCCGATGTGCCCAGTGCGGGCGAAGTCCTTCAGGGCCCGGGGGAACTTGTTCGGGCTGCCGTCCGGGTTCTTGTTCGGCTGGGTCCATTGGCTCAGGTCCATGTCGAGGACCTGCTCGCCGTTCAGGGCGAGCGCGATCTTGTTGTCCTTGCAGGTCACGCGCAACTGGTTCCACTCGCCGGGCTTCTTAATCGTGTTCTTGGTGGGGGCAAGGCAATCGTAGACCGCCCCGGCCGTGCCGCCGCGGCTGAGCACCTTTGAGCCATAAGAGTTGGCCACCTGGATCTCGATCCCCGTGTAGACCGGGTCCTTGAGGTCGGTGGTGCGGAGAAACACGCCGCTATTGGCCCGCTCCGGGACCTTGAACTCCAACTCCAGGACGAAATCGCCGTACTGGTCCTTGGTCCACAGGTAATCGGCGTTGTGCTCCTTGCCGTCGAACTGGCGGCGCAGCGCGATCGCGCCGTCTTCCACGATCCATGACTTCTCCGGGCCGGCGACCCAGCCGGTCAGGTCCTTGCCGTTCAATAGGGAGACGAAGCCGGCTTCGCCCCGTGCCTTGCTGTCGGGACCGGCCGCATCTGGCGCGCTTGCAGCGACGGCAATCCCGACCACCGCGGCCGCGGCAATCCACAGGCATGTCTTCATTTGGCGATACCCGATGGCTGATAGCTGATAGCTGAAGGCTGAAAGCTGATCGCCGGCCTACTTCCCGCTCCACGGCACCCACGACGGATACGTCTCCTCCAGGAGCAGCCGGTTCTTGCCCGGCGCACGCGGCGCAAAGCCGAGGTTGTAGAACACGTAAAGCCCGCTCTTGCCCGAGACCACCACGTCGTTCCGCCCGTCCTTGTCGAGGTCCACGATCACCATCTTCATGCCGACCGAGATGGCCCCGTTCGGCGCCGGGTTGATGTTCTTCTCCGCCGAGTACCACGGCAGGTGATTGAACGAGAGGATGTGCCGCACAAACTTGCCCCCCTGGATGTCGTACCAAAAGGCGAACATCGGGTCGTAGCAGCTCGTGTCGCGCCCGTGATGGGCGAAGAGGCGCTTGCCGGTCACCATGTCCGGCTTGCCGTCGCCGTTCAGGTCGCCCAGGGCCAGGGTGTGGCATTGGCCGAAGTCGGTCTCGATCCAGTGGGTCTCGAAGGTCCGCTTGCCCGAGGCGTCCTTCTTCTGTTGGAGCCACGCCAGCCCGTATTCGTGCGACGCCCCGACGATGATGTCCGCCAGCCCGTCGCCGTTGACGTCGTGGACGAGGATCGGGTGCGAGGCCGGGATGTACCGCTTCGGATCGCCGATGCGGTGGACGATGTAGTCCGGGTGGAAGACCCACTTGCCCTTGACCGGATCGGGCGGGGCCTCGTACCAGCCGGTGGGCGTGACGATGTCCACGCGCCCGTCGCCGTTCAGGTCGCCCATCCCGTTGCCGTGCTGCTCGCCCTCGGTGCCGATCACGTGCTCGACCAGCCAGGGCTCGCGGTCGATCGACTCGATCCAGGTCATGCCTTGTCCTTTGACCGGGGCCCAGTGGTTGCAGAGGATGTCGTCGTGGCCGTCGCCGCTTAAGTCGCCGTGGATCACGCCCTCCATGTTCCAGGCCGAGTGAATGCGGCGGGCCTTCCACTTCACTCCGGCCTTCAAGCCCTCCGGCCCGGGATTCTCGTACCAGAAGGCCCCCTTCATCCGCATCCATCCGGAGCTGACGATGTCGGGCCGGCCGTCGCGGTTGACGTCCATGGCGAACTCGCTGTTGTCGTCGGTCTCGGGGCCGTTGGTCTCGGCCCCGTCGCGGAAGTCCGCGTGCTTCTTCCAGTCGGGGGCCTCGTACCAGTTGCGCCCGGCGATCAAGTCGAGCTTGCCGTCGCCGTTGATGTCGGCCACGGAGACGCACTCACAGAACGGCCCGAACCAGTAGGTGTGGTTCTTCGGGTCGTGGACCGGGCCGTCGATCTTGACGGGCACCAGGATGGGCTCCGCGGCCAGCGCCGCGCCGGCCATCGTCATCAGCACCGCAATCAGCATACAGCATGTCTTGCTCATGGAACGATTCCTCCCGATAGTGTTCGCATGTTTCGATATCCCCGTCTGTCCAACGTGCCTTCTAGTAGAGCGGCCTTGCCGGGCGAAATCAAGATGCGGCTCGACAGACGCCCGCGGGCCGGGTAGACTACCCCGTGTGCAGTGCCCGCCACGCGGCCTTCCGCGCTCGGCTCATCGCGATTCCGGAGAATACGGGTTCCTCTTCTCTGTTCAGTGAATGCTCCAGGACTGGAAACAGAGAAGAGGCACCCGTATGCTCCATAGAAAATGGGAGACCTGTTGTCATGCTTCGTTGGCCCATTCGGTTCATCGCCGCCGCATCGTTGATTTCTGTTTCCGTGTGCCTGATCGCCCGCGTGGTGCATGCCCAAGAGTGGACCCGCTTCCGCGGCCCCAACGGCTCGGGCATCAGCGACGCCACGACCATCCCCGCCCAATGGACCGCTAAGGATTACCGCTGGAACGTGACGATGCCCGGCATGGGCCACTCGTCGCCCGTGGTGCGGGGCGAGCGGGTCTTCATTACCTCGGCGATGGAGAAAGACGCCACGCAGATCGTCCTCTGCCTGCGCACGTCCGACGGCGGGCAGGTCTGGCGGCGCGATTTTCCCTCCGCGACCTACAAGAAGAACGCGTCGGCCGCCTACGCCTCGGCCACGCCGACCTTGGACGACCAGCGGGTTTACGTGGCCTGGGCCACGCCCAAGGAGTACATCGTCCTGGCGCTCTCGCAGCAGGACGGCAGCGACGTGTGGCGCAGGGACTTGGGTCCCTTCGAGTCGCAGCACGGCTTCGGGGCCTCGCCCATCGTGTGGAAGGACCTGGTGATCGTGGCCAACGACCAGGACAAGGTGAGTTTCATCGCCGCCTTGGACTGCAAGACCGGCCAACCGCGCTGGCAGGCCAAGCGGCGGACCGAAAAGGCATCCTTCTCCACCCCGTGCGTTTATCAGCCCGAGGGCGGCAAGCCGCAATTGATCCTCTCCAGTTGGGCCCACGGCCTGAGCGGCCTCGACCCGGAGACGGGCAAGCTGATCTGGGACCTCCCCGTGTTTCACGACAACCGCATCGTGGGCTCTCCGACGATCGCGGCCGGGCTGATCTTCGCGGCCGCAGGCGTCGGAGGCGCCGGCAGGGAGATGGTCGCCGTCCAGCCCGGCAACCCGGACCGCGGCGTCGAGGCCAAGGTCGCCTACAACGTCCAAGGCTCGCTCCCCTACGTCCCCACGCCCGTCGCCAAGGGCAATCTCCTCTTCCTCTGGCACGACAACGGAGTGGTGGCCTGCATCGACGCCCCGACGGGCAAGCGCCTTTGGCAACAGCGGGTCGGCGGCAACTTCTTCGGCTCGCCAGTCCGCGTGGGCGATCGGCTCTACTGCATCTCCCGCTCGGGCGAGATGGTGGTCCTGGCCGCTGCGGACAAGTACCAGCTTCTTGCCCGCATCCCCTTGGGAGAAGCGAGCCACGCCACCCCGGCCGTGGCCGACGGGGTGATGTACTTGCGGACCGTCTCCCATCTGATGGCGCTCGGGAGCCATTGACGCAACCCGGGCGCTGAGACGGCCACGGCAACCAAAACGGGTTCACATCGAACCCCCCAGAATCTTCGGCCGGCGGGGGCTTGCACAATCCCGATGAGCCGCTACATTGGGATTCTATGGTCCGGTAATCTGTCATCGTCAACTGGACTGTTCATTCTTCTTCGCGGGACGTCTTCACCATAGCGATTGCACTCGGCGGTTCTCTCGTTGGGGGACATCCGATGGTCAGCGTGGGGCACAGAGACGGACCCTTGCCAGCGCCTCGGATGGCGCAGTGCCGGTGCCTCCTTGTTTGTTGTTCCGGCCGCTGGGCCGGGACGGTTCGCAAGTCTTTCTTGCAGGAGGACAGACATTCCTGTCTGTCGCAGGAGGACAGACATTCTTGCGTGTCCTTGGAGGAGGTCGAATCATGCGTCGCAAAAAGCTATCAGACTACGGGGGCGGGGTGAACCGGGTAAAGCACGTACCCGGTCGGCGAGCCCGGCACGCCCAACGCCGTCTTTGGCGGGGACGGGTGGGTCAC
>CAYGZI010000270.1:5938-7785 GCA_964354245.1 uncultured Planctomycetaceae bacterium | reverse complement strand
TCATGGCGTGGGGACCTCCGAAGTGAAAGCGGAGCAACAAGACTGGGCTTCGGCCGCGTACATGGGGAAAGGAATCACGAAAAAACGAAAGAACGAAAACGCGAAAGTGGGGATGAAGTGACGGTCACGCATTCCCCCCGTATTTCTCTTCGGGTTTTCGATCTTTCGTGCTATCGTGATCCTCCCTCTTTGTGCTCTCGTGATTCCTCAATTCCCTCGCTAGACTCTCTCGAAAGTCGGGCTTTCCCGGCCGGACTCGCGGCCGCGTTGGATGTACGCGACGAAGATTTCCTCCAAAGTCGGCACGCGGGACTCCACCTCGCGGATGCCCGGCGCGGCGCTCAAGCGGGAAAGCGGCTCGTCGCCCAGCCCGCGAACCAACACCTGCCACTGCCGGGCCCGCTGTCGCTTGGCCAGCAGCTCGCCGGGCAGGTCGGGGAGCGGGACCTCGCCGTCGGACATCGTGAACGTGACTTCGCGGACCTGGGCCTTGAGGTCGTCGAGCCGCTCGACCAGGATCAGCTCGCCTTGGTGGAGGATGGCCACGATGTCGGCCACGCGCTCCACCTCGACGATCTGGTGGCTGGAGAGGAACACCGTCTGCCCGGCGGCTGCGCGGTCCACCATGCTCTCCAGGAACTCCCGCCGCACCAAGGCGTCCAGGCCCGAGGTCGGCTCGTCCAGCACGAGCAGCTCCGGCTGGTGGGCCAAGGCCAGCGACAAGGCCACCTTGGCCCGCATCCCCTTCGATAGATTCTTGATCTTCTGCCGCTCGGGAAGGCCGAACTGGGCGGTCAGGCGCCGATACTCCGGCAGGAAGACCTCGCCGTAGAAGCCGGCGGTGAACCAGCCGATCTCGCCGACGGTCATCCACTCGTAGAGGCTCAGCCGCTCGGGCACGTAGCCCACGCGGCGGCGGATCTCCAGGCCCGAGCGGACGCTGCGGAGCCCCATGACTTCGGCCTCTCCGGAGTCGGCGTCCAACAGTCCGAACATGATGCGGATGGCGGTGGTCTTGCCGGCCCCGTTTTCGCCCAAGAGGGCGAAGACCACGCCGGGCGGGACTTCCAGCGAGACGTCGCTGAGCGCGACCTGCGGGCCAAAACGCTTGGAAAGCTTTTGGAGTCGGATTGCGGGGGTCATGCTATGTCTCCCAACGCGGCCATTTCGGCTTGGACGAGGGCTTGAAGCTGTTGGTGGTCGAGGCGGCTCTGTCGGGCCTCGACGAGGACCTGCTGGAGCCGGGCCCGGATCATGCAGACCCGCTCTTCGCGGCACTGGGCCACGGCCCCTTGGGTGACTGCCAGTCCGGTGCCGCGGATCGGCTGCAGGACCCCGCGGGCCTGCAACTCGCGGTAGGCCCTGGCGACGGTGTTGGGGTTTAGCGCCAGCTCGTGGGCCAGCTCGCGGACGGAGGGGACGATCTCCCCGGGGGCTAGTGCCCCCCCGGCAACGGCGAAGACCACCTGCCGGGCCACTTGTTCGTAGATAGCCAGCCCGTTGGTGGGGTCGATATGGAAGAACATGAGGCGTCCTCTGTACTAGTTGGCTATTACAGTAGCCACTTTTCCGAGGCTGTCAAGGGGAATCCTTGACACCCGGGGCCGGAATCGGTCGAATCGGCGACTATGGCCCAGATAGGACTTGTCCGCGGTCTTGGTCTCATCACGCTGACCGGGCTGGTGGCGGGCAACATCATCGGCTCGGGGATCTACGTCATGCCGGGCCAGTTGGCCGACGAGGCCGGCCCGGTGGCCCTGTGGGCGTGGGTCGTGGTCGCGGTCGGCTACTTCCCGCTGACGCTCGTCTACGGCGACCTGGCCAACGCCTATCCGCTGGCGGGCGGC
>CAYGZI010000270.1:0-5928 GCA_964354245.1 uncultured Planctomycetaceae bacterium | reverse complement strand
GCCGCCAGTCGGCGGACAAGGTGCATGGGGACTTGCAGGTCTACGCCCAGCGGGCGTTCGGGCCGCTGGTGGGGCTGGTGTCCGCGTTTCTCTACTGGTTCTCCGGCATCGCGGCCAACGCGGCGTTCGTCACCGGGTTCGTCGGCTACGCCAAGGTGTTTGTGTCGCCGCTGGGCGACCCGATATGGGCGTTCCTCCTGGCCCAGGCCCTCCTGTGGACCTTCACGCTGGTGAACGTCGTGGGCGTGAAGGCGGGCGGCTGGGTGAGCGTCGCCGCGACCGTCCTGAAGATCGCCCCCTTGCTGGTCCTGGCCGCCGCCCTGATCCCCGTGGCCGACCCCGCCAATCTGGAGCCGTTCGCGCCGCACGGCTACGGAGCGATCCTGCCGGCCATCGGGTTGGTCGCTTGGCTATTCGTTGGGGCAGAGTCCGTGACCGTGCCCGCCGAGGAGGTCCGCGACGCGGGGCCTACGATCCGCCGCGCCGCCCGCGCAGGATACGCCGTGGCGGCGGGAGTCTACCTGTTGGTGGCGGCGGTGCTGGCCTTGGGCGTGGCCCCGGGCGCGATCGCCGGATCGTCGAGCCCGCTGGCCGTCGCGGCGCGGGGCGTGCTGGGCCCTTGGGGAGAGAAGCTACTGACCGCGGGCGCGCTGGTGTCGATGGCGGGGATCCTCAACGGCTATCTGCTGGTGGCCGGACGGCTCCCCTACGCCGCGGGCCGCGACGGCATCGCCCCGGCCTGGCTGGCCAAGGTCCACCCGCGATTCGGCACGCCGGCCCGGGCGATCGTCGCGACGGCGATTGCCACGTCGCTTTTGACCTGCCTCTACTTTAGCCACACGCTGCTGGGGGCATTCAAGAAGGTTGCGCTCGCCTCGACGGCGACCTCGCTGGTGTCTATCGGGATCGCGTGCCTGGCGCAGCCGGTCCTCATGCGGCGAGAGCCGGAGCGGTTTGCGCCGGCAGCGCTGCGCCGCGGCCGGGTCACGGCCTGGGTGGGACTGGCGATCGCGCTGGTGATGATCGCGGGGGCGGGGTTGGAGGTCGTCGGCTGGACGGCGCTGGTGGCGGTGCTCCCGGTGCCGTACTATCTGGCACGGCGGCGTTGGGGCGCCGGGACTGAGCGGCGGTGAGCGGGAGATTCCGTCAGGCTGGGCCCAGCCGTCCTTCCAAAATTCCGAGAACCGAAAGGTCCTCGTCGAGATCTGGCCAGTGGAGCCCGGTACCATTACAGATGACTTCGATGTTGGCGACCTGGGCCGGCGTGGCCTCGCGCAGTCGGCGGTTCTTGGATGCCGGAAAGCGGAGTTCCCGGCCGTCCTCCAAGCGAATGCAGACGAAGCCTCCTTCCACAAACGCCCCGATCGCCCGCGTCTGAAGCTCAAGGAGGGAATACCGCATCGCGTCTCCTTCGGGTCAATTCGGTGTTCGTGTGGGTACGTCCTTCAGACTGCGGGGGCGCTTCACCTGGAAGACCCACGGTTCCGATCGCCACTTTGGCGAAAACGTGCCTTCACCTCCGCCTCCAACGATGAAGCGCCAATTGCCTTCCGCCAGTTCCGCACTTGGGACTTCGACAAAGATCGCGCCAGAATACGGTTTCCATCCCTTCTCCCAAATGTCTTGGGGATGCCGCACGGGCAAGGGCACGACTTTGCGCTGGATGACGTTCTCCACTCCATCCAGCCTCTCCATGACGAGGGATGGTTGCTTCGACATCCCCTCGGGCATGTGCTTCGGATACATCGTGAAGCACACCTTCTCGATGCCGTCGTTGGTGTTCATGGAGAAGCTGTACAGCAAGACGAGGGAGCCGGAGCGATTGCCCGATAGTCTCGGGTACGCGCCGTCGGGGCTCAACTCTTGAAGAGCCGTGGCCAGGGCATTTCGGACGTATCCCGGCGCTTCCGATCGATATGCCTGCTCCAGGGCGGGAAGCGCAGCGTCGGTGTCCCACGCGCGGAGGGTAGCATCGCGCGGGCTGCTGGCACGGCTCAATGCCTCTACCGCTCGAAGGCGGATCCCGTCGCTCTTGCTTTTGAGTAACGGCTCAATCTTCCGAATGATTTCCGCCTGCTCCTCCCGGGATAGGCGTGCCAAAGCGGAGACTTCCCCCCAGTGGCCGCTCGGCCAAAAGGAACCCAACAGGTGGTAGAGTGCCGTCTCACGGTCACCCTCGGGCTGGGTGGAATCGGTGGCGATGCCAACAAGAAGCTTCCGCCCCGATGCGGAACCAAAGGATCGCACCGACCTGCCCTCCGGCGAATAGCCCGGATGTCGCCCGAGCTTCAGGCCGATTTCACGATAGAGCTTGAGGGCCTTCCAGGCGTCGTCTGGGCGGCCGCTTTCGATGACCCACACGAATGTCCTCTGTTCGAGACTCCCCCAACCCGCCTTTTTCGGCTCTTGCCGCAGCCGCGAACCGGTGAATTCGCTGCGGTGCTTCTCGATCCATGCGAAGATCGCCTGGTTGCGGCGGGCCGGGTCGTCAATCCGCTCCATCGCGAGAACCGAATCGATCAAGGGAATCTCGGCGATTATGAGTGTGATAAGCTCGTCCCAGTTCGAATTCTTGTCTGCGACGAGGTAGTAAGGGCCGGGATTGATGAACTGTCTGGGCACCAAGACATGTCCGTCTGCCGTCAAGCAACGGATTCCGGAAAGGACGAGTCGGAAGCCCTCTCCGTCGGCCTTCCCAGCCGGCGTCTTGTCCAAGAACAGCACTGCCTTGGACACGTTCGACGAAAACTGTCCTTCCGACGGTTCCCCACGCCCGCCATCCAAGCGGTAAGAGTCTGTGCCGTGAATGGCGATCTTCTGGCCCTTGCCGACGCGACTGCCTTTGAGGACTTGCCACACGCGGTAGCTGGCGGGAATCGTCGCCTGCGGACGTGGAGGAGCGGGCTCCGCAATGACCACGTCCACGGATCGGATCGCTAGTTCGCGAAGCGGCAGGGTAGGTAGGTATTCCCCAGTGGCCTCACAGCACGCCAAGACGGCCATCGCTGATCCGACCCATGGAACGATCCCTGCTCGGAGACTTCTCGACCACATGGCCTCCTCCCTTCCTCGAACCGCAAAGTCCTGTCAGACTCAGCCCGGCGTGCTTCTCCGCTACGTTCCGTCGCCACCCTGCCGTTTGTGCTCCTGCTGCTGCCGCAGTTGGGCCATCATGAAGCCGATCGCCTGGCAATACTCCCGGACGGCTTCGGACCAGCGGGCGGCCTGCGTAGCGTCCGCGGCCCGGGACTCGTGGTCGTTGAATGGGTCCCAGTCGATGGTCCAATTGGTCCCCACCGTGGCCTCGCGGAGTTCCTTGGCAAGACCGGCCAGACGGGAGACGAAGCCGCTTCCGACCGGGTACTCGCGCGACTTGTAGGGTCCTTTGCCCAGGCGGTCGGCCCGTTGCGACGGTCCGCCGCCGCCGTACCGCTGCCAGAGGGCCGCGCCAATAGCGCCGGCCGCCGCGATCAGACCCGCGGCCGCGGCAGTTCTCCAACCCACCATAGCCAAGAAGGCAGCGGCCAGCGCCAGGACGGCGGCCGCGCCCAAGAGCCACGAGGGGAGCGGGGCATGGGCTGGGGCTGCGGCGGAGGGCGTTTCCGGGCCGGCCCCTGGGGCGACCAGCGGCCCGGTCGCGCGGGCCACGATCACCGTGATGTTGTCCGGTCCGCCGCGCAAGTTGGCCAGGTCCACCAGCGAGCGCACGGCCTCTTGGGGCGGCAGGGTCGCCAGGATCTGGGCGATCTCGTCGTCGGGCACTTGGCCGGAGAGGCCGTCGCTACAGAGCAGGAAGGTGTCGCCGGGCTGGACGGGATAGAACCCTTCGAGGTCCACCTGGACCTCGGGATTGGGGCCGAGGGAGCGGGTGATGATGTTCTTGGGGATGAAGTTCGGGACTTCCTCGGCGGGGATCTGCCCGACGGCTTGCAATTCCCAAACCAGGCTGTGGTCGAAGGTCAGTTGCTCCAAGCGGTTGCCGCGGACGCGGTAGATGCGGCTGTCGCCCACGTGGGCCGCCAGGGCGCCTTGGGGAAGGAGGACCAGGACGCTGGTGGTGGTGCCCATGCCGCGGAAGTCGTCGCTGGCCATGCCGCGGCCGTGGATTTGCTCGTTGGCGGCCTGGACAGCGGCGCGGAGGGCCTCGGCCGGCGGCCGATCGAGGAACTTATCGTAGCCGAGCGGCACCAGATCGGTGGCGAGCTTGCTGGCCAGCTCCCCGGCGGCGTGGGCCCCCATGCCGTCGGCGACCATCAGCAGGTGGCCCCTCTCGCGGAACTTCTCTTGAGTGCCGGCCATGACCAACACCCAGGAGTCCTGGTTGTTGGGCCGCCGCAGCCCCACGTCACTCAGGGCGGCGATCTCCAGGCACTGTTCCCAGGTCGCTACGTAGGGGTCCATGCTGCTGGCAAGTAACCGGCCAATAGTGGGGCTAGACAGGGACTGCTGGGACGTTGGCGAGACCGGACGGGCCGCCCAGGCATGGCATTGTACCTCCCCGGCAGGGCCGCCACCAGCGGAGGATTTCCGCCTGGAAGCGGTGGCCTCGGGTCGGTATACTCCGGCCCTTGCGCTACAGCAACCCGAGGAGGAAGAGGGAAGTAGGTGGTAGGTGGTAGGTGGCATATAGGGCCCCACCTACGACATACCACCTACCATCTACCCGGTATGAGCTTGCGAATGCGATTCCCGGCGTCCGGCAAGGTTGGCTTCGCGTGGCTGTTGGCCGCGATGCTCTGCTCGACGGCCGGGCTGGGGTGCGTCCAGCGGAGGATGACCATCCGCAGCAGCCCGCCGGGGGCCATGGTCTACGTCGACAACCAGGAGATCGGCACCACGCCGGTCTCGACCGGCTTCACTTACTACGGGACGCGGGAGTTCCGCCTGGTCAAGGACGGCTACGAAACGCTCACCGAGAAGCGGACGCTCCCGGTCCCCTGGTACCAGTTCGTGCCGCTGGATTTCGTTGCCGAGAACCTGGTGCCGGGCGAGATCCGCGACGTGCGCACGCTCGATTTCCAGCTCGTGCCGCAGCGCGTGGTGCCCACCGAGGAGATCCTGGACCGCGCGGAGACGTTGCGGGGCCAGACCCGCGGCTTGGGCGTGGTTCAGGCAGGGCCTCCGCCGCGTCCTGCTTTGGGCGCTCCGCCGGCGCAAGGCGTGCGCGCCGCTCCTACCGGTCCGTGGGGATCGGCGCCCTCAATGCACGGGCAAGATGCCCGTGCCACACTCCCGGGTCCTTCATCGAACGAAGTGCTTCCCTATCCGACCAACCCGCCGGGAGGCTGGCAGCCGCGGGGGTAGGTCAGAAGTAGGAAGTAGGAAGGTGGGCTAAGCCGCAAGCGGCGTTCCGACTTCCGACTTCCGACTTCCCCAATTCATCCCTCATCCTTCATCCCTCATCCTTCATCCCTCATCCCTTCTCTCCCTCACCACTTGGTGCCCAGGCTGGGCTGGACGGCCCCGCGCACGCCGAGCTTCTCGGGGTGCCGGGCGATCTGGTCGGTGAACACGCGGACGTCTTCGAGGATCGGCTTGAGCCGGCGGGACAGCTCTTCGGCATTGCGCACAGTGCGGTTGAGGTTGTCGTAGAGTTCCGGCTCGTGGATCAGTCGTCCGAGCGAGCCCTCCTTGCTGTTGATGGCCTTGGTCAGGGCCACCAGTTCCTTCATCAGGTCGTCGAGTCTTGCGGCGGACTTTCCGAGCCGCTCGATCGTCTCCGCCCCCTGATCGCCCAGCGATCCGGTGAATTTCTCCAGGTTGCGGAGATTCTTGTCGAAGCTGCCCATCATGTTGTTGACCTGGACCATGGTCTGGCGGCTGTCCTGAATCAGCCGCGGCAGGTCCTCCAGGGATTCCTTGATTCGCGTCCGGGTGCCCGGCTCGGCAAAGATCTCGTTGACGTTGCGGACCGTGATGCTGATGATG
>CAYGZI010000269.1:0-7792 GCA_964354245.1 uncultured Planctomycetaceae bacterium | reverse complement strand
AGGGGAGAGCTACTTCTATCAGGTGCGGATGGAGGACGACAAGGGGAGCGTACTCGCGGCATCTCCCCTCGTCTCGACGCGGCCGCCCGTGGTAACGGACCTTCTGGTCTCCGTGCCGAAGGCCCGCCGCGCGGAACTGGAGTGGAAAAGGCCGGCCGCAAGAGATATCGTCGGATATCACGTGGAGCGTGCCGACGTGAGCGTCTACTCGACGCTCCAGGCGACCCGCATTCGAGACCGGTATCGGCCAACGTCGGACCCAGCCGTAGGGCGCGTCAAAGCGATCGGGCCTTTCCGGCGGCTCACCGAGGAGCCCCTGAAGGCGACCCAATTCATCGATGAAAGCGTGGACCTCGCTTCGGGCCAGAAGGAGCCGGCCGAGCCGATCGCCGGCAGGCCGCTCCATCGCGACCAGTTCGATCCCCAAGGCAAGCCCTACCGCTACGCGACCTACGCCTACCGCGTGATCGCCGTGAACCAACTGGGTGTCCAGAGCGGGCCGTCGCCGCTCGTGTTTACCTATCCGTCGGCGGTTCAGCATGTCTTCTCGAAGGAAGAGGCCGGTGGCAAGACGCGGATGCGGTGGCAGCCCAACCGCGAAAAGTCGGTCCAGGGCTATCACGTCTACCGGCAGAATGGCCGCTGGGACATGGACCCGATCATCCGTCTCACGCCGCAGCCGATTTCCGCCACGGAGTTCCTCGACGCCAGTGCCGGCGAGCCGACCCGCCGCTACGAGGTTGTCGCCGTGGACGCCCTGGGCCAGGAAGGCGAGCCCTCGCAGCCGGTCTGGTCACGGCGGGAATGGGCGCGATACTATGTGCCGTACGCGGGGGAGTGGCATCAGTGAGGGTTCAGGGGTCAGGGTTCAGGGTTCGGGGGTCAGGGGAGGAAGAGTGAGAAATGAGAAATGAGAAATGAGAAATGAGAAATGAGAAATGAGAAATGAGAAGTGCAAAGGGCAAATTGGCCGGCGGCCAGGCCTCTTCATTTTGCACTTCTCACTTCTCACTGATTGACTTTCTCTGTGGCTGTGCGGCGTTAGAGATTGGAAACTGGAGTTGTACGAGGCTACCGCGAAACAATGAGAATTCCGTCTGCCGTCTGCTGTCTACTGACTACTGTCTACTGTCTACTGCCCTTTGCCAACTGCGTTGCCGCTGAAGCATCACGGCATCCCGTGCCGAGGGAGCATCCGCGGCTCTTGGGGTCGCGGGAGGACCTTCAGACCCTGGCCCGCCAGCGGCCAGAAGCGTACCAGCGCGTGGTCCGGGTGGCCCGCGGGTCTGGAGGTGATGTCCACTCGAAGATGCTCTCGCTGGCCCTGGTCTCGGCGATCGAGCGCGACGCGGCCCTCGGCCAGCAGGCGAAGCAGTTGGCGTTGAAATATGTCGATGGCACGATCCGCAAGGGACACGTCACCTTCGGGCACGATCTGGCCCTGGCGGCCATCGCCTATGACCTGTGCCACGAGCACTGGACCGACGCGGAGCGGGCCCGGTTCCACGACTACATGAACCGCACCGTGGACGCGAACGTGCAATCCGAGACCCACGTCTTCCACAACGCCTGGTACGGCTACAAAAACTGGGGGATCGGGCTGGCGTGTTACGCGGCCTATTACGAGAACCCTCGCGCCGCCGCGATTCTCAAGACGCTCGAAGAGGATTATCGGACGCGTGCCGCGCCGGCCCTGGATCTGGCCGGCGACGGGGGCGGCTTCGGCGAAGGGTATTACATCCACTACTGGCTCTACGAGTGGCTCTTCTTCTGCGAGGCGGCCCGCCGCTGCGAGGGCAAGGACTATTACGCCCTGGCCCCGAAGTTCTCCAAGAACCGGGCGGTGGCGAGCATGTTCGAGATGTACCCGGGGATCGGCCAATACGGCTCGCGGCGCCCGGTGCCGATGGGCGACGGCGGCGGGCGGACCTTCGGCGGCGAGCGCGACAAGGCCCTCTCGGCCCGGCGGATCCTGGTGGATCTCTACCGCGACGATCCCGCCCATCAGGTCGTCCATGCTTTCAACGAGACCACGCCCCGCTCCAGCGTCGGCGATTATGCCTACAAGGACTTCCTGTGGCGCGATCCGGCGGTGCGCAAGGGCGACCTGGCCCACTCCAAGCTCTCGCACGTGAGCCCCGGGCCCGGATACGTCTATGCCCGCAGCTCGTGGGACGAGGACGCCACGTACTTCTTCTTCAAGTGCGGCAACCGCTTCACGGCCCACCAGCACCTCGACGTGGGCCACTTCGTCATCTACAAGCACGAGGAGCTGGCCGGCGACGGCGGCCACTACGACGAGTTCGGCACCAGCCACGACGTCAACTACCATCTGCGGACCATCGCCCACAGCACGATGCTGATCCACGACCCGACGGAGACCTGGCCGGCGATCCGCGCCGGTCAGGTGACCGGCAACGACGGCGGCCAGACCCACGCATGGCGCCACCACAACGGCGCGGCCGCGGACCCTCAAGACTGGCGCCAGCAGTACGAGTCCATGCACGTCGCCGACCTGCTGGCATTCGAGGACCGGGGCAGCTATCTCTACGTAGCCGGCGATGCGACCCGGGCGTACTCGCGCCGCAAGCTCGACTGCTTCACGCGGCAGATCGTTTTCCTCCGCCCGGGGACCTTCGTGATCTTCGACCGCGTAAAGGCGAAGGACCCGTCGTTTACGAAGACCTGGCTCTTGCAGGCGATGCGCGTGCCCACCGGCGAAGCGCCCAACCTCGCGATCGCCAACGGAAAGGGGCGGCTGTTCGTGCAGACGGTGCTGCCCGAGAAACCGAAAGTGCGGCTCGCCCGCGGCGACGACCTCTACCGCTACGGCGGGCACGAGTATCCGCCGCGCCGCAACACGGGGCCCGCCCCCGAATGCCGCATCGAGGTCTCGCCTTCTCGGCCCGCGGCCGCGGACTACTTCCTCCACGTGCTCACGGCCGCGGACGCAGGCACGCAGTCGGTGCCCAGGGCTGTGGCCCGCGTGGGCAAAGATGAGATCGCCGTCACGGTCGGCGACACGCGGATCGGCTTCACCACCGAGCGCGTCGGCGGGTGGATCGAGGCGGGAAACAAGCGCGTGCAGTTTGCAGACGAGCGGTCCGCATCTTACAGGATCAGCATCGCGTCCCCGTAGCTGTAGAACCGGTATTCCTCGCGCACGGCCTCTTCGTATGCCTCCCGGATCAGCGCATCGCCGCCGAAGGTCCGCACCAGGACCAGGAGCGTCGAGCGGGGCAAGTGGAAGTTGGTCATCAGGGCGTCGGCGGCGCGGAAGCAGTATGGCGGATGAATAAAGAGATCGGTCGTGCCCTCGAAGGGCCGAAGGCGGCCGTCGCGGGCCGCCGTCTCCAGGACGCGGACCACGGTGGTGCCGACCGCGACCACCCGGCCCCCGTGCCGGCGCGAGGCATCGATCCGGTCCACCGTCTCCTGAGTCAGCTCGGCCCATTCGGCTCCCATCCGGTGCTCGGCGAGGGTCTCGGCGACAATGGGGCGGAACGTCGCCGGGCCCACGTGAAGCGTGACCCAGCAAAGCGCAACCCCCGCCTTCTCCAGCTTGCGCAGCAAAGGCTCGGTGAAGTGCAGGCCCGCGGTTGGGGCGGCGATGGCGCCTGCGCGCCGCGCAAAGACCGTCTGGTAGTCGCGGCGGTCGGCCTCGACCATCTCTCCGCCGCGGATGTATGGCGGCAGCGGCACGCGGCCCACCCGGCCCAGCACCTCCAGAACACCCTCGCCCGACTCGGGCCGCACCAGCCAAATCCCCTCGGACTGCCTGGCACCCAGGATGAGCCGAATGTCGTCCTGCCCCTGGGAGTCGATCAAGGTGACGGTCTCCCCTGCCGCAGGGTGCCCGCGGGTCTTGCACATTACCCGCCAAACCCCCTCTTGAGTGGCATCGATGAGTAATCCCTCCCAATGACCGCCCGTCTCGGTGCGCTGGCCGACGAGCCGGGCAGGGATGACCTTGGTGTCGTTCAGCACCAGGCTATCCCCCGGCAGCAGGATGTCGGGGAGATCGCGGACGTGCTTGTGAGAGAGGGTCCCCGCGGAGCGATCCACGATCAGGAGACGGGAGTCGGCGCGATTGGCCAACGGGGCCTGTGCAATCAAGTCGCGCGGGAGGTCGTAGTCGTATTGGTCGAGTTCGGACATGTATTAGACTTAACGAAAGGGATGAAACCGAGTATAAGCCCCGGGCGCACTATCGGGCAGGGGGCGTTGCGCCTGGTCTGGGCGTCTCAGCGGGCAATCGTTCATCATTCATCGCTGGTCACTCATCATTTCCCGGTCGCCATGGACAGATTTCGCGTTGCCCTCTGCATCACGGACCTGGACATCGGCGGGGCCGAGCAGTGCCTCGTGGAGCTGGCGACCCGGCTGGATCGGCGGTCGTTCGACCCAGTAGTGTACTGTTTGGGGCCCAGACCCGCGCGAGGCGAGGCGTCCTGCACGGCCCGGCTTGAGGCGGCCGGAGTGCCGTTCCACTGCCTCGGGGCGCGGGCGGTGCGCCATGCTCCATCGGCCATTGTCCGCCTGCGGCGGCTCTTCGCGGAACACCGGCCCGACTTGGCGCAGACCTTCCTCTTCCACGCCAACATTATCGGTCGTGTTGCAGCCCGGCTGGCTGGCGTCCCGCACGTCGTTTGCGGGATCCGCGTGGCCGAGCGGCAAAGCCGCTGGCACCTTTGGGCGGACCGCCTTACGGCGGGCTTGGTGGACCGATACGTCTGTGTAAGCGAGGCGGTGGCCCGGTTCTCCCAGCTTCGAGGGGGGCTGCCGCGCGGCAAGCTGACGGTGATTCCCAATGGGATTGACCTGCGGCGGTATCCGGCCGAGCGACCTGCCGACCTGAGCCGGTGGGGAATCCCTCCAGGACGCAGGGCCGTGACCTTCGTCGGCCGCCTCGACCGGCAAAAGGGGGTCCGATGGCTCCTCCAGACGGCTCCTCTTTGGCTGAGCCGCCTCCCGGACTGCGACCTCTTACTGGTCGGCACGGGGCCCGAGGAGTCGGCCTTAAGGCGGGCAACCCGGCAGATGGGGATTGAGCGGCGGGTACACTTCGCCGGCTGGCAGAGCGCAATCCCAGCGATCCTGGCCGCCAGCGACTTGCTTGTCCTCCCATCCCGGTGGGAGGGGATGCCCAACGTGGTGCTCCAGGCCATGGCAAGTCGGCTCCCGGTCCTGGCGACCGACGTGGAGGGGGTGCGCGAGGTCCTGGGCGACGCGGCCGACGCCCAGAGCGTAGGTTTCGGTAGTACGCAACAGTTTGCGGCCAGGCTGATCGACCTGATGTCAAACCGGGCGAGATCGGCGGAGTTGGGCGCGAAGAACCGGCGGCGCGTCGAGGCCCATTTTGGCGTCGAGCGCATGGTAGCCGCCCACCAGGACTTGTGGCGGTCGCTGGGGTGCGGCAAGTAGGACGGTGGCGCGGCAAGCAGGACAGGCATCTTGCCTGTCGTCTGTCCGGAGGCTGGAGTCCGGAAGTGTGGGCTACCAGCCTGGCACAGGCTGGAAGCCTGTGCTACTGATCCGGCCGTTGGGGTCTCAAAAAAAACTTTGCGGGACTTGCGTCCGGGGGCATCGTCGGAAGTCCCGCCGGAATCAGGGGCTAGGAAAACGGCCGGCGACGGAGCCCGCGCGGTCCCCCCAAAAGCCAGCTTGACGCGGCCGGCCTTTTGGTTATCCTTGGGGCCTTGTGGGGATTGGTGGGGACAAGTGGTGAAACATGCTTCTTACCGGCACGTTCCCCCGATCACTGGACGAGAAACTGCGGGTCGCCATCCCGAAGCCTTTGCGAGAGGCCCTCGGCTGCCACCGCGGCGGGGCCCTTTTTGTCGCCCCAGGGACGGACGGGTCGCTATGCCTTTACACGGAGGAGGGCTTCGAACGCCTGGGGGACCGCCTTGCCCGGGCCTCGCCCACCCAACAGAGTGTCCGTGCGTATACGCGTCTGTTCTACGCCCGGGCCCAACGGGTGGAGCTGGATCAGCAGGGAAGGATTCGCATTCCGGGGGAGCTGGCCGAGTTGGCGGCTTTGCGCAAGGAGGCGGTTCTTCTCGGGGTGCAGGATCACTTGGAGCTATGGGCTGCCCAGCGGTGGCAAGAGTACCTCACCCAGAGGCAGGCACACTACGACGAAATCGCCGAGGCCGCACTGGGCGGCACGGCAGAACACTCATCCCAAAACAGGAGTCCCTAGCGAGCGTCGTACGTCCGATGGTTCGCCGTGCGTGAGAGCCGAAACGTCAGTTTTGGGCCACCTGATTGACGTTTCGCCCGGCCGGTCCGAGGTCGAGATGGTTCTCACGGGTACGGGAGGCACGGACGCCTCCCGGCCGCGATTTGCGAGAGCGTTCGTCGCCTTAGCCGACGAAGTGTCCGCGGGCACTCAACCTCCACAGGCACAGGGAAGTGCCTGAGGTTGGGGGCCTTCTTCGGTTTCTCGGCGAAAGGCGGTTCCTCCGCGCGTCGGCGGGCGTACACTCGCGAGCGTTCATGGCCGATTCCGCACCGGTCCACGTGTCGGTCCTGCTCGACGAGGTGGTCGAGTGGCTCCAGCCGCGTCCGGGAGGAACGGTCGTGGACGGGACCCTGGGCGGAGGAGGACATGCGCGGGCGTTGGCCCAGCGGGTGGGAGAAAGCGGCCTGGTGATCGGCCTGGACCGCGACCCGGCGGCGCTGGACGCGGCCGGAAAGCGACTGGCCGGCTTGCCGGTCCGACTGGTGCAGGCCAACTTTTGCGACCTGCCCGAGGTGTTGGGCCAGTTGGGAATCCGCGAGGTGGACGGCGTGCTGTTGGACCTGGGGGTATCGAGCGATCAGTTGGCGGACCCGGCGCGGGGATTCAGTTTCTCCGCCGAGGGGCCGTTGGACTTGCGCTTCGATCCCACCGCAGGGGAGCCGGCCTGGCGCCTGGTCGACCGGCTGAGCGAGAAGCACCTGGCCGACCTGATCTTTCACTACGGGGAGGACCGCAATAGCCGCCGCATTGCCAGGGCGATCGTCGAGGCGCGGCGCCGCGGTCCGATCAAGCGGGCGGTCGAGCTGGCCGAAATCGTGCGGCGGTGCGCGCCGGCGCCCCGCGGCGGGCACCGGATCGACGCGGCCACGCGGACCTTCCAGGCCCTGCGCATCGCCGTCAACGAGGAGCTGCAATCGCTGGAGATTGCCTTGCGGCGGATCCCGGATTGCCTCCGGCCGCAAGGCCGTCTGGCCGCGATCAGTTTTCACTCGCTGGAGGATCGCCGGGTCAAGCAAGCGTTTCGCGGCGACCCCCGCTATTGCGTGCTGACCCGAAAACCCATTCGTCCCGGCGTCCGGGAGATTGCAGACAACCCGCGGGCCCGCAGCGCCAAGCTGCGGGTCGCGGAGAAAGCCAGTTGAGAGTCGAGAGTTGAGAGTTGAGAGTCGAGAGTTGAGAGGTGGTAGCCGCGCTTGATGCGCAAGACGCGCGCGTTACGGAAACTCCATTCGCCCGAGAGCAAGGATGCGCTATGTCCAAGCCAGACAAATTCGGAGAGACATTCGACAGGGAGTCCCGCGAGGACTTCGTCCAGTCCAAGAGCCGTTCCTCCCAGGGATCGGCGGATGAGAACCTCGACGATCTGGAATCGTCGGAGGAGTTATTGGGCGGACGCGCCGGCATGGGCAAGGAGATCAAGCTCGGGCTGGCGGTGATCGTGGTGTTGCTGATCGTGCTCGGCGTGGTGGTGGTGCGGCGGCTGATGCGGCCCGGCGGGGAGACGGCGTCCGGCGGAACGGACGGGGCCGGCGCTGCGGAGAAACA
>CAYGZI010000268.1:0-7796 GCA_964354245.1 uncultured Planctomycetaceae bacterium | reverse complement strand
CGGATGATCCAGGACCAGCAAGAGGTCGTCTCGTTTCTCGTGAATCCGCCGCAGGGCCTCGTTGAGGTCCAAAAAGCCCGTCCGCCGCGGCTCGTCGCCGCGGATTCCCCACGCCGTCAATTGCCGCTCCCAGGCCGCCTCTCCGACGACGATGCGGTCGGCCTTCCTCACCGCGGCCTCCAGGCGCCGCAGCACCGGCCCAAAATGTCCCTGCACGTCCGCGGGCAGTGGAGCCGTCGTGGAGCTGCCATCGGGCAGGCGGTAGCGGATACGCTGATAGCAGATGTTGTGGGCTTCGATCCGCAAGTCCTGAACCGCGAAGTCCTCGTAGCCGTTGGCCTGCGTGCCTTCGGGAAGCCCGCCGATCGTCAAGGGGATGGTTTCGTGGATCGTCAGTTCGCCCGTCTTGTGCCGTTTTTCCGAGCCGGGCCGCTTTCCCCGCCGCCGCTTCTTGTGGGCTGGATCGGGATGGGACGCATTGAGCGTGCTCGGGCGGATCGTCGGCCGCGGCGGCAGCCCCTTCAAACGGGCAATCTCCGCGCGCAATCGTTCGATCTCCGCCTGCTGCTGGGCCATCAACCGCAACAGGGCCTCCACCAGCGGCGACCGCTGTTCCGGCGGCACCTCGATCCCCGCAATCCCGATCGGCTCGGCTCCGTCCATGCCCTACAAGAAACACCAAAACCGCTCTCCAAGTAAAGACCAACTTCACGGGGTTATTGAGAAGTTACCTGCAGACGGCCATTCTGATATTCGGCTTTCAGCTATCAGCTTTCAGCCATCAGCAAGCAAGACAGCGGAGAACGCAGAGCTGAAAGCTGTCGGCCGATAGCCGAAAGCTCGCCGCTGGCTGCTCTCCACGATCGCCACGCACTCATGAGCATCGCCAACCCCACCGACCACCTCGCCGATCCCGTGCTCAAGCACGCACGCAAGGACTTCGTGCGCGTGCTCGTGCATCAGACCGTGGGCGAAGCGCTGGCCTACGTGCAGCAGAGCCGGGTCGAGGGGCGGATCGTCTACTTCTACGTGACCGACGACGCCGGGCGACTCGTGGGCGTGGTCCCCACCCGGCGATTGCTACTGAACCCGCCGGAGGCAAAGATCGCCGAGATCATGGTCCGCCAGGTGATCGCCATCCCCGAGCAGGCCACGCTCGTGGACGCCTGCGAGTTCTTCATGCTCCACCGGCTCTTGGCCCTGCCCGTGGTGGATGACGAGCGCCGGATTGTCGGCGTGATCGACGTGGAGCTCTACACCGACGAGATTTCCGACCTGGCCCATCGCGAGGAGAGCGACGCGATCTTTCAGCTCATCGGGATTCGCCTGGCCCAGGTGAGCAAGGCGTCGGTGGCCGGTGCGTTCCGCCGGCGCTTCCCGTGGCTGCTGTGGAACATCGCCGGCGGCATGGCCTGCGCCGCGTTGGCCGCGTGCTTCAGGGGCGTCTTGGAGAAGGCGATCGTGCTGGCCCTCTTCATCCCCGTGGTCCTGGCCCTGGGCGAGAGCGTGGCCATCCAGACGCTTACGCTGAGCCTCCAGGCCCACCACGGCCTGCGACTGAACTGGCCCACGCTGTGGCGCGTGCTGCGGCGCGAGTCTACGCTGGGGATCCTCCTGGGGCTGGGGGCCGGCGGCCTGGTGGCCTTGGCTGCCTTGGGCTGGCACGGGCGTGGGGTGATCGCCCTGGTGATCTTCGATGCAATCCTCGCCTCGGCCACCACGGCGGCCCTGCTCGGACTGCTCGTGCCCGCGGCCCTCCGCGCCCTGGAGCGCGACCCGCGCGTGGCCTCCGGGCCGATCGTGCTGGCGATGACGGACGTGGCGACGCTATTCTATTATTTTGGCCTGGCGGCGTGGCTGCTGGCGTAGAGAATGAAGGATGAAGGATGAGGGATGAGAGGCTGAAGGATGAGGGCTGAAGGATGAACGATAAGACCGCGCCAATCAATTCCCTTTCATCCCTCATCCCTCATCCCTCATCCCTCCCCGATTCATCCCTCATCCCTCATCCCTCATCCCTCATCCCTTCCCGATTCATCCTTCATCCTTCATCCTTTCTCGATTCCCACGCCCACCTCGACCTCGAGGACTTCGACCCCGACCGGCCCGCGGTGATCGTCCGGGCCCGCCAGTCCGGCGTCGCGGCCGTGATTTGCCCGGGGATCTCGGCCGAGTCCAGCGGGGCCGTGGTGCAGCTTGCGGAGGCCGAGCCGGGGGTCTATGCCGCCGTGGGCATCCAGCCGAACTACTGTGCCCAGGCCGCGCCCGGCGATTGGGAGCGGGTCGTGGCCCTGGTCGAACGTCCCCGGGTCGTGGCCATCGGCGAGACGGGCCTGGACCGCCACTGGGACTACACGCCCTTTGCGGTCCAGCAGGATTTCTTCGACCGGCACCTCCGACTCGCGCAGGCACGCCGTCTCCCGGTCGTCATCCACTGCCGCGAGGCCGAGGCGGACGTGATTGCCATGCTCCGCGAGGCCGCCCGGCGCGGCCCGCTTGAGGGCGTGCTCCATGCCTTTAGCGGCGACCGGACATTTGCCGGCGAGTGCCTCGCACTTGGTCTGTGCATCAGCATTGCCGGAGCGGTCACCTACACCAACAAGAAGTTCGGCCCTTTGCGCAATGCCGCGCGGGCGATTCCCGAGGACCGGCTGCTGATCGAGACCGACAGCCCTTATCTGGTGCCGCACCCGCTGCGGGGCCGCCAAAAGCGGAACGAGCCCGCCCACCTGGTCCTCACGGCCCAATGCCTCGCGGAACTCCGTGGCGTCGGCCTGGAGCAGCTCGCGGCCCAGACCACGGCCAACGCCCGGCGGCTTTTCCGCCTGGCGTAACCGGGAACCGCTAAACCTCGCCGCACGCGGCCCGTATTGCCCGTGAACACGGGGAATCGTAGACTGGAAGAGGCCAATCCCGGTAGGAGGTGCAACTTGTCGTTGTTCGGGTCGGCCTTGCGCGGGGATTTCCGCCCGGAAAGCGACGTGGACGTCCTGGTGGACGTGCTCCTGGCCGCGCGGCGAGCCATCCGTTTCTGTGAGCGCACCACCTTTGAACGGTTTCTACAAATACGCGGTCACTTCGCCGCGGCTGTCCGACCGATTGCCGGTCGAGCCGACCTGGGCGCTGGGCGGCTGGGCGACTCGCAAGGATCGCCCTTACCACGTCAAGAACGTCTATGCCGGCGCGGTCTTTCCGCCAGGGAGCAAGAACCTCCTGTACCAGGGATTGCAGCCCGACGTGTTCGAGGCGGGCTTTGAGCGGGCCTACGTGGAGATGGTCCGCAAGGAGGCGTCGGGCAAGGACGCCTGGTCGTGGGCCCTCATTCCCGAAGGCCGCATCGGCGGCAAGGGACCTTAATCACGAAAACGCGAAAGGGCGAAAGCACGAAAGGGAGGATGGTAGGTGGTGGGTGGCAGGTGGCAGGTGGCGGGTGGCGGAAGGCGGTAGGGTGGGACAAGCGCAGCGCAGTCCCACCAATTGCCCTCGCTTTCCTTCTTTCGTGCCTTCGTGATCCAAGTTCTCTCCCCTTCCCCCCACCTACCACATGCCACCTACCACCTACCTTCCGTGTTTTCTACCCTTCGAGCTTTCGTGATCTTCTTACATCCGTGCTACCATGTCAGTTTGAGTGAGATTCAAAGGGAGGTAGGCAATGACATCGCGATCGCATAAGGCACCATTCTGGAAGTCCTCGGCAAAAACTCGTTGCAGGCCCCTCGCGCAACCGTGCGATCTTTCCCGGCGGCGGTTCTTGGGAACCGCAGCGGCGGTGTTGGTCGCCGGGCAGACCGGGCTGTCGCGGGCCCGCGCGGCCGAAGGCCGGCCGAACGAGGCCCGGGCGAAGAAAGTGATCGTCGGGGCCCATCCCTGGGTCTATGCGGCGACGCAGCCGAAGTACGACATCTATCCGATCCTCGATCAGATCTTCGCCGACATGAAGTACGCCGGCCTCGAGGGGATCGAGCTGATGCACACGGCGCTAAGGCCCGGCGGCGCGGTCGAACGGATTGGTGCCCTGTCGCAGAAGCACGGCCTGCCCGTGATCGGCACGTCGCTGGGCGGCGAAATGTGGGACCGGCGCCGGCACGCCGAGATCCTCGCCGACGCGGAGCTGGTGATCCCCCGCCTCGCGAAACTCGGCGGCAAGACCTTGGGCACGTCGGTCGGCTCCGCCCGCGGCGTGAAGACGCCCGAGCAGCTCGACGCCCAGGCCGAGGTGCTCCGCAAGATCGTGGCGATCTGCAAATCCAACGGCGTCGTGCTGAATCTCCACAACCACACCTACGAAGTGGAAAACGGGATGCACGATCTCAAGGGCACGTTGGCCCGCGTCCCCAACGTGAAGCTCGGCCCGGACCTCAACTGGCTCTTGCGCGGCGGCGTGGACCCGGTCGAGTTCATCCGCCGCTACAGCGGGCGGATCGTCTTCCTGCACCTCCGCGATCAGAAGTCCGACGGCAAATGGTCCGAGGCCATGGGCGAGGGGAGCATGGATTACGCGGCCATCGGCAAGGCCCTGCGGCAAGTCGGCTTTTCCGGCCCCGCGGTGATTGAGCTGGCGCACGAGGGCGGTTTCCGCCCCACGCGCCCCCTGCGCGAGAGCCTGAAGATGAGCCGCGACTTTGTCCGCAAGACCCTGGGCTGGTAGGCCGGGCGGTTGACCCGTGCAAGGCCATCTCCTAGAATACGGGCGCTTCGTAACCCGGAGAATGCGACATGTCTATATCGTTCTCCCCGGAACTTGAGGAACTGGTGCGCAAGGAGCTTGCGTCCGGCAGGTACGCTTCGGAGGACCAGTTGCTGCTGGAAGCCGTTCGTCTGCTGGCCGAGCGCGATCGGCGGAGGGAAGGACTGCGCGAGCAACTTCAAGTCGGCCGCAATCAGCTCAACCGAGGGGAGTACACCGAGTACGACGAGAGTTCGCTGCGGCTTTTTTTTGACGAGCTTCAGGAGCAAGGCCGGCAACGCTACGAAGCGGGCAGGAAGGGCACGTGAGCCGCTATCGACTCGCCGAACAAGACAAGCTCGATCTAGCCCAGATCTGGGACTACATCGGCGTCGTCCGCGGCTATCCCGGTGCGGCCCACCGTCAGCTCGAGATGCTTTACGAGAAGTTCACGCTTCTGGCAAGGCGGCCGCTGATGGGACAGTCGTGCGACAACCTGCGGCCCGGACTGCGGGCTTTCTCCGCCGGAGCGTACGTGATCTTCTACGTGCCAATCGAAGGGGGCATCGAAGTCGAAAGGGTGATCCACGGGGCACGAGACATCAGTTCCCTCTTGTGAGAAGTAGCGCCGATACCATCGACCACGCCTGGAGAGACGCATGACTCGATCCGTTCCCTCGCCGATTGGGGCGATTCTCCTGTCCGCGGTTCTCATTGCTCCCGCCCTCGCCCAGAACAAGCATTATCCCGTCAATCGCCCCCCGCTGCGCCAGACGGCGTTTGTGGCCCTCCCGCTCGGGGCGGTCAGGCCGGCAGGATGGCTCAAGGATCAACTGACGATCCAGGCCAACGGGCTGACCGGCCACCTCGACGAGTTCTGGCCTTCGCTCGTCGGCTCCGCCTGGAAGGGCGGCCAGGGCGAGAGCTGGGAGCGCGGGCCTTATTATCTCGACGGGCTGGTGCCGCTGGCCTACGTGCTCGATGACCCGAGGTTGACCGCCAAGGTCAAGCCGTGGATCGAAGGGATCCTGTCGAGCGGGCAGCCCAACGGTTGGTTCGGGCCGCCCAAGAACAAGGACCGCTGGCCGCTGGCGGTGGCGCTGAAGGTGCTCACGCAGTACCACGAGGCCACGGGCGACCCCCGGGCATTGGCGGTGATTGCGGATTACTTCGCGTATCTCAAGGCCGCCCCGCCCGACTGGCCGGACAAGGACTGGCGCGGCGTGCGGGCGATGGAAAACGTCTTGACCGCGTACTGGCTCTACCGGCGGACCGGAGACCGCGGGCTGCTGGACGTGGCCAGGTCGATCCACGACCACAGCTTCGACTGGCCCGGCTACTTCCTCAAGTTCCCGTGGACCGGCGAGGCCGTGCGGCAGAAGGGCTATCCTTCTCTCGGCAAGGAAAACAGCATGACCGCCCACGTGGTCAACGTGGCCATGGCGATCAAGCACGCGGGGGTGTGGTACCAACAATCCGCGAGCGGCCGCGACCGGGAGGCCGCCTTCATGGCCCTGGTGAATCTGGACCGGCACCACGGCCAGGCGGCGGGGCGATTCTCGGGCGACGAGCACCTGTCGGGCAAGTCGCCCACGCGCGGGACCGAGCTTTGTGCGATCGTCGAGTCGATGTTCTCGCTGGAGAACCTCGTCGAGGTCCTCGGCGACGCGGCCCTGGCCGATCGGCTGGAGATGCTCGCCTACAACGGTCAGCCCGGCACCTGCACGCCCGACTATTGGGCCCACCAGTACGACCAGCAGGCCAACCAGGTGCTTTGCACCGTGGCCAAGCGGCAATGGGTGAGCAACGGCGACACCGCGAACCTCTATGGCCTGGAGCCCAACTTCGGCTGCTGCACGGCCAACATGCACCAGGGCTGGCCGAAGCTGGTGGCTCATCTCTGGATGGCGACCCACGACCAGGGGCTTGCCGCCGTGGCCTACGGGCCGTCGGTCGTGAAGGCGAAGGTGGCCGAGGGCGTGGAAGTGACCGTGTCCGAGGAGACCGACTATCCCTTCGACGGAACGATCCGCTTCCGCGTCGCGACGCCGAAGCCGGTTGCCTTCCCGCTGCACCTGCGGATCCCCGGCTGGGCCGAGGGGGCGACCGTTACCGACGGCGACGAGTCGGTCCCGGGCAAACCGGGCACGTTCCTGGTCATCAACCGGAAGTGGCAGTCCGGCGATCAGATCGCTCTCCATCTCCCCATGAAGATCCGCCTCGAATCCCGCTACAACGATGCGGTTGCCGTCTATCGCGGGCCGCTGGTCTACAGCCTGAAGATCAAGGAGCGCTTTCAGGAACTCAAGCGGCATCATCCCACCTTGCCGGTGATCGACTGGGCGGTACATCCGGAGTCGCCCTGGAACTACGGTTTGGCGGTCGATCGCGAGCATCCGGAGCAGTCCATCAAGGTCGGCCGGGTTCAGAAGCCCGGGGCGCAGCCGTTCGGCCACGAGGATGCCCCGGTCGTTCTGAAGGTGCGCGGGCGGACGATTCCGCAGTGGACGCTGGCCAGCAACTCGGCGGGCGAGACGCCCAAGAGCCCGGTCGCCTCGGACCAGGCGATGGTGGACCTGGAGCTGATCCCCTACGGCTGCACGCGGCTGCGGATCACGGAGTTCCCGGTGCTTGCCCGGTAGAAGTGGAGTCACTCCTCCATGGCGAGCGGACTTCGGATCGTCATTGACACGGGAGGGTACTCGTGAAACGAATCATCGCATGGCGGATCGTTGCGTTGCTGTGCGTCCTATTCTCAATGACCGGAATGGTCGAGCGGGCGTTGGCGGGGGAACCGGCCAAGGCGGCTCAGGCGGTGCTTCGCGTGCGGGCCGCGGAACGGTCACCGCACCCGATTCCCCGCTACATCACCGGCAAGTTTGCGGAGCACCTCGGCAGCAACATCCTCAACGGCATGGATGCCCAGATCCTCCGCAACCCGACATTTGCCGATTTCCCGTTCGCGACCGGCCAGACCACGCCGGACGGCATTGTCGCCTTCCAGTTCGACCGCGAGCGGATCGGCCAGCAGTTGCGGCAAGGGGCCTTGCGCTTGGGTTGGCCGGAGGGCGAGATCGCGCCGCTCGTCGAAGCGCGCGACGACGGGCTGGCCTGCTGGTGGGTACGCACG
>CAYGZI010000267.1:0-7799 GCA_964354245.1 uncultured Planctomycetaceae bacterium | reverse complement strand
TCTGCTTCTTGTGGCGGTAGCTTCCCTCGGCATTGGCCTGGACCGTCTCGCGGTAGGGGATCTTGGGCTCCTTGGTCTCGATCTCGACCTTGTCGCGGCGTTTGAGCCTTTCGCGGATGATCTGGAGGTGAAGCTCGCTGGTGCCGTAGATCACCATCTCCTTGGTCTGCATGTCGAGGTCGCGGCGGAAGGTGCCGTCCTCCTGGCAGATCTTGGCCAGCGAGCCCGAGAGCTTGCTCTCGTCGCCGCGGCTCTTGGGGCTGGCCGCCAGGCCGACCATCGGCGTCGGGAAGGGGATCGGCGGCATGGTGTATTCGCCCAGGCTGCTCCCGGTCTGGAGGTCCTCGACCTTGGTCACGGCCACGATCCCGCCGGGGCCGACCTCGTCGACCGGCTCCGTCTCGCCCGCCTGCACGCGGAACAACTGGGCGATCTTCACCCCCTTGCGCACGGCGACCACGGGAATCGTCGACTCCTTGCTGAGCTTGCCCGAGTAGACGCGGATGAAGCTGAGCTTTTGCACGAACGGGTCGATGCGGGTCTTGAAGACCTGGGCCACCAGCGGGCCGTCGGGATCGGCCTTGATCTCCACCTCCTGGCCGTCGGGACCGGTCGCCTTGCGCACCACCTTGTCCGGCGGCAGGGAGCAGAGGGCCAGGGCGTCCAAAAGCTCTGGAAAGCCGACGCCGGTCTTGCCCGACAGGCAAACCATCGGGATCAAGGTCCCCTTGGCGATGGCCTGGACCATCAGGTGCGAAAGCTCGTCCTGGGACGGCTGGGTCCCTTCGAGATAGCGCTCCATGACCGCCTCGTCGGCCACGATGATCGACTCGACGAGGGACTCGCTGATGGCCTTGGGGTTCACCAGCGCGCCGGCGGTGTCGGCGGGCGGATTGAGGGTGCCGGCCACGCCGCGGAAATCGGCCCCCTGCCCCAGCGGCACGCTGAGCAGCACGCACGCCCCCCCGAAAAGCTCCTTGATGCTCTTCAGCAGCCTCGGGAAATCGATATTGTCGGCGTCCATGCGGTTGATGACGATCATCCGCCCCACGCCGGCCTTGCCCGCCTCGGCGAAGACCCGCCGCGTGTTCACCTCGATCCCCGACTGGGCATTGATCACGATGGCCGCCGTGTCGACGCCGCGCAGGGCCCCGATGGTCTGGCCGATGAAGTCGGGATAGCCGGGCGTGTCGATGGCGTGGAAGTGCTTTCCGGCGTAGTCGAAGTGGGTCAGCTTGGCCTCGATCGTGTAGCGGTGCGACTTCTCCTCCTCGTCGAAATCGCAGACGCTCGTCCCGTCGTCGACGCTGGCGGCCCGGCTGACCGCCCCGGCGTGGGTCAACATGCGGTCCACGAGCGTCGTCTTGCCGCAGGATTTATGGCCACAAAACGCGATGTTGCGGATGTCTTCGACCTTGTAGATTGCCATGAGAACCTTCTCTGGACGGTAGGCAGTAAACAGTAGGTGGTAGGTGGTAGGTGGCATGTGGGACCCCCATCTACCACATGCCACCTACCACCTACCCGGTTCATCCCTCATCCCTCATCCCTCATCCCTCGTCCCTCATCCCTCATCCCTCATCTCTCATCCCTCATCTCTCGCCCCGGCCCGCGCGGATCGCGTCGGGCAGGGTCAATGTGCCCTCGTACAGTGCCCGGCCGATGATGCAGCCGGCCATGGGAATGGCGGCCAGCCGGGCCACGTCCTCTTTGGTGGTCACGCCCCCGGAGGCGATCACCGGGTGGCGGACCGCGGCCTGCATCTGGGCCATGGCGGCCACGTTCGGCCCGAGGAGCATCCCGTCGGTGGCGATGTCGGTGTAAACGATCCCGGCGATCGGCTCCTCCTCAAACTGTTTGGCCAACTCGGTCGCTGCGGTCTGGCTGGTCTGGAGCCAGCCGTGGGTCGCCACGTATCCGTCCCGGGCGTCAATGCCCAGCACCAGTTGGCCGGGAAACCGGCGGCACATCCGGCGGAACCACTCCGGCTCCTTCAAGGCCAGGGTGCCGATCACCAGCCTCGCCACGCCGAGGGCCAGCACCCGGCGGATTATCGCCGCACTACGGATGCCGCCCCCTAACTCGCAGGGGACGCTCACCGCCTTGACAATGGCCTCCACGCTACGCAGGTTCCCGGGAATACCGTCCCGGGCCCCATCCAGGTCAACCAGGTGGAGGCACTCCGCCCCCAGGTCAACCCAGTGCCGAGCCATCGCGACCGGATCCTCGCCGAAGATCGTCTCAAGGCCATAGTCCCCCTGCTTCAGGCGGACGCATTTTCCCCCGCGAAGGTCAATCGCCGGCCAAATCTGCACCTCGACGCCGCTCCTACCCTCTGTTGGGGTTGTACGACGAAACGCGTAATATGACACAGGCAAGCCCGGTCTGCAAGGCACTCGGCCAACGGGTAGTGGTACACTTTGCCCGCAGAATCCGAGGTGTAAAGGGAAAAAGAAGTGAGGCCAGCGGGGGACCTGATGCTAGTGCGTTGCAGCACGTGCCGCAGGGCTATCGTCGCTAATACCGTGATTCCCACCGGCATAGACCCCCCATCAGATATACCTATTAACCAATCTCGGGTATTAGTGATGGCGACGATACACCCTAATATACTATGCCCGTATAGGCGTTATTGGTGGTATACTCTGGCGGCCGTCCCCTGGCAGAATTCCCTATCGAGTTTTTGGGGGAATACCGACTTGATATATGTCAAGCGATTGTCTATGCTGCATTGGGTGTCCGCACTGCGCAACTTATGTCGCCATTCCCCCGGGGGTTGCTAAATGCCACCTCTGAGGGACGCGACAATGCTCAGCAAGTTTCTTGAGGTCCTCAAGGAATGGAGGTACGACGGATACATTCAGTGGAAACCACGCGCCGCAGAGTGGCTTCGCAAGAACGTTCAGGGTTTTAGCCAGAAGGCGATTGGCAAGGCAATGTACGATCATGTGGTCAACGGCGGAGAAATTGACCAAGCCAAGGAGCCTTACGAGGGCTACCGTGACACCCACCCGTATCACTATGACTTCAGGATTCCCATCGCTCGCCGGTTCATCTACGTCGAGACGGTATTTGACGAGATGAAGATGGGGGCAACCATAACGGTCGTGAACATCAAAGATGCCTAGAAGAGACAATCTCGATATGACGAAGCCCGTCCATGCTGGCGACAAGCCCTTCCCACGGCATTGCCCCGAGTGCGGGAAGATCGAGGTCCAACCCGCGACCATCCCATATGATGCTGAGATCAAGCACGATGGGCGCTTGTACGCGTTTTGCATTCCTGCACTCCGGGTCAATAAGTGTGCCGCATGTGGTGAGATCCTTTTCAGTAATGTGACGGATGATCATATTTCGCAGGCATTACGTGAACATTTGAACCTATTGTCGCCGCAAGAGATTCGTGACCGACTTGCGCACCTCGGTTTGACACAAAAGGAGTTTGGGATACGCATTGCCGTAGCCGCCGAAACAATCTCGCGCTGGTTAAGCGGAGCGTATATTCAATCTCGCGCCTACGACAAACTGATGCGATTCTTTTTCGCACATGAGGAAGAAAATCGTAGGACTCCTACGACAGGTGGAGTAGTTATAACGGATGGCAAACTTGTTCCGTGGAGTCGTTCGGTATCTTACCAGATAGCCCAATGTCCCTCGCCACCGGAAGCAGTATCACTGGATAGCTGGGGAGAGCCGATTCACGGCGATCTGGCATTAGCGGTATGAAAAGTATCATGGCAGATGCTCCGAAGCACGAAGTCGCTCCCAAACGGCCGTCACTCATGGACTTGGCTACGGCCATAGCGCCATGGACACACATCAAGCAGATTCGACTTGTAAAGTCCCTGATCGAATCGAAGCCCATTGATCTTGTCGAGCCTTCTTCATTGCAGCACACCTTTGATGCAGCGACGACCATGAATCAGGATGGCGGGACAATTGATGTCCATGCCTTCTTGACGGTCTCGGCGGGTGATTTCTTCCGAATTGATGCAGACTTCCTCCTAAACTACAGCATTGACAAGAACATCCCGATTTCCGAGGAACTTGCTGCCGCGTTTGGCAAGATGAACGGCATTCACAACGTATGGCCATACTGGCGCGAGTACGTTCAATCCGCGAGCACCAGAGTTGGCATACCACCCATCACACTTCCTCTGATGACTGGCGCTTCCATGCTTGCGTACTATTCAGAGAAAGAGAAAGCGTCCGTGCCTGTGAATTCGCCCAGCACTGCCGAATGAGCGACCAAACATCAACGGACGGTGGCCCGGTTCAAGTGCGGCAGCGGGAGGTTAGGGGGCTGCTTGCCCAAAGGCAGGTGATGGCCGCGGGCCTGATGGACGGAACCGGAGGGGGCCGAGCTTGGCTGCTCCAAGTCGCGGGGCGACACCAGGAGCTATGTGCCGTAGAACTCCCGGTCGGAGATTCCATACTCGTCTGTCAAGTGAAACGCCCGGCGGATGGCTTCGATTACGGGAACGGGTTTCTCGTCCCCCTCGCTATGGCATTTCGTGGGAAATGTCACCAGCCTCCCATCGACATAACCCATGAGCATCCGCTCGGAGCCCTTGCCGCGGACCTTGTTCTCGCGAATGCCGTACTTCTTCAACCGCCTCACAAGATCGCGGTATCGCAAGGGCTTCTTCATGAGCGGCACCCCGTGCGGCGGGTGAAACGGCGCGCGATCTCACACCGGAACCGCTTCGCGGGCCTCGAAGCGCTCGACCGGACGAGGCGGCTTTCTCTTGATCGACATGTCCTGTGCGCGGGAAAAGGTGGCCCATATCTCCGGCGGGGCGGGGCGGAACACCGACTCCAAGTCCCCTCTCTCGATGGCCGACTCGATTTGACTAGCCGACAGATCCATGAGGTCCTGTACGGCGTGTACGGGGTCACGTCCCTCGGCGACTAGGTCCAGTTCGAGGCAGTGGGCGATCCACCACTCCCCGTGCTGGTATGCGACTGCCCGCAACGGAATGCCGAGCTTTCGTCTCGCCTTGGCTCTTGCCATGCTACGACCAGTTCTGTGCGACTGCCCGCCTACCCAATGATACCTCCGACTGGGGAACTAAACCATACCCGCGAAGTTCTGGAGCATCCTCAGCCCGTCCGACTGGCTCTTCTCGGGATGGAACTGCGTGGCGAAGACATTGTCGCGCCAGATCATCGAGCAGAACCGCTCGGGGTAGTCGGTCTCGGCGGCGATGACGGAGGCGTCGCGCGGCGCGACATAGTACGAGTGGACAAAGTAGAAGTAGGCCCCTTCCGCGATCCCCTCCAGAATCGGGGCCCGGCGGCGGACCCAGAGCTGGTTCCACCCCATGTGGGGCACGGAGTATTCCGGCGGCAGGTCAAACCGGACAACCTCGCCCCGCAGCACGCCGAGCCCCTCGTGCCGCCCGTTCTCGTAACTCACGTCGAACAGGAGTTGCAGGCCGAGACATATTCCGAGGAACGGTTTGCCGGCGTCGATCGCCTCGAGGATGGGGGGAACCAAGTCGCGGCGCCGCAGCTCCGCGATGGCGTCCTCAAAGGCCCCCACGCCGGGGAGCACGACCTTGCCGGCCTCCCGCACCCGGGCGGGGTCGGAAGTGATCAGGGCATCGTAGCCGGCCTTCTCAAAGCCCTTCTGCACGCTGCGGAGGTTCCCCATGCCGTAGTCGACGATGACGATCATGCCCGAACCCTGCGAGGTGAGTCTCCAACAGACCCAGTATCAGGGATGGAGAGGGGCGGGGACAAGGCGTTCGCCGGAAATGCGAAATACGAAACACGAAATCCGAAACAAACTCGAATCAGGAAATCCAAAGGCTCGAAACGGACTGAGCGCTGCCCGCCGACGTTTGCGTCATTGGGTTTTCGAGAATTGGGATTTGTTTCGGATTTCGAGATTCGTGCTTCGGATTTGCCCCTGTCCGTGCGGGTCTCTTCATTGAGTCTTCCGCACGGTGTCCGGGTAGATCACCAACTCGACCCGGGCGTTGCGCTGCTTGCCGGGCGTGGTGGCGTTGGAGTAGAGCGGATGGTTGGCCCCGTGCCCGGCCACGAAGAGCTGCTGGGCTGGAACGCGGACTTGCGTCAACAAGACGTCGTAGACCGCCAATGCTTGGCCGAGCGAGAGGTGGTGCTGGTTGCGCCAGGCGCTGTTGCGCATCGGATCGGAATCGGTGTGCCCTTCGATTCCGATGATCTGATCGGGATACGTGCGGAGGACCTCGGTTGCAGCGGCGGTGATGGTCTGTTGGGCCCCGGGCAGGAGCCGGGCGTTGCCGGCCTCGAAGAGACGGTACGAGGGGAGCTCGACCCGGATCACGTCTCCGTCCCGGCGCGCGTAGACGTCCGGAAGGTTGATTACCGGCAGGGCTTGGAGCAAGCTGTTGTTGGGCGTTATCGTCGTGCCGCCTTGACGCTGCAGCGAGGCGGTGAGGGCCTGCACCTTCTGCTCGCCGGACTTCTTGTCTTCGCGGAGCCGGGCCAACTGGGCCGCCGTGCCGGACAACTGCTCCCGAAGCACGGAGACCTGGTCCTCCAGGACCTTGGCCCGTTGCTGCTCTTGCGTCAGCCGCGTGACCAGTTCCTGGTTGTCCCGGTCCAAGGAGCTGGCCCGGGTCTGGAGCTCATCTTTTTGCCGTGCGGAGGCGAGTTGCTGCTGCTGAGACTTGTCGAGTTGCCCCTTGAGCACCAAGGGGTTCTCGGCGCAACCGGCCAGGAGAGGCAGGGTCAAGGCGACCAGCCATTGCGCCAGCGCGAAACGTCGCAAGGCAGTGCCCTCCGGAGAAGCGGCCAAGAACGGGATCGGGGGAAAAGGGAAAAGAGGGCGGAATGGTAACAAGCACCCCAGGGGGAGGCAAGGGCAGTTCGGGAGGGACGAGGGATTAGGAATTAGGGACTAGGGATTGGGGATCCGAGGCGAGGGTTTCCTCCCCGAACCCTGAACCCTATCCCCCGGTCCCTGCCCCCTGCGATCCACCCAGCCTGTGGGGGGTACTTGCCGTAGAACCGGCGAATGAAGTGGCGGTGCCACTTCGATGGGGCGTGGGGCTCCCAGCCGAACCGGGTCATGATCGCCGTGGAGAGCCGCCAGTTGGCAGCGTCGCACAGGATGGCATCGCACCCCTTGATTCGGGCGATCTCGTCGAGGGCTTCGAGCAGGCGGCGAACCGTGTCCAGCCGCGTGTCGCGGGCCGACACGAAGTACTTCACAGCCAAGAACTTAGGAAACTGCCTGGGCTGGTTGTAGTAGAGCCGGCACTGGTCGGCATGGCGGCGGCGATGGTACCACCCCCCTATCAAGATGGCCTCCGGGACGCTGCCGATCTTGGGGTAGGGACGAAGTCGCACCCGATAGAAGGCCCCGTCCCGCGCCTCGATAACTCCGTAGTGCCGCCGCAGGAGGGCTTCGCTGCCCTGTTGGAGATCGGTGATCGTCTCGAACCAGCGCCCCATGGCAGGCTTTCCAGGACAGAAGTAGCACAGGCTTCCAGCCTGTGATTCGCAGAGACAGGCAAGATGCCTGTCCTACTTCCATGCCACGTCGGGTCCTGAGAAACCCTAGCTTACGAATGCTGTCCGGGGAGCCTCACACTCGGTCCTTGCGAACCTTGTCCGGCGAATGGTCCGGATCCATGCCCCGCTCGATCCTGGCCATCCGTTCCCGATGGACGATGATCATCCGCGCAATCGCGACGGCCCCGACCGTGAGGACGATCACCACGCAGACAACAGCCCAAACGCCGCCTTCCCTCAGAAACATATCTGTCCACGGCATCTCAAACGACTCCCTGGGGTCATTTCTT
>CAYGZI010000266.1:0-7820 GCA_964354245.1 uncultured Planctomycetaceae bacterium | reverse complement strand
AGGTGCTCGCGGTACGCCGTGACCGCGTCCCCCTTGGTGCCGAGCTGTTCGTTATTGGCGTAGGTCGGGAAGAGGTTGATGTAGGCGAGGTGCGCCGGGTCGCGCTGGCGGAGGTAAGCGACCAGCTTGCCCAGCTTGGGAAACGCCGCTGCGCTGGGCTCGTCAACGATGAAGTAGCCGTACAGCGCCGGGTGGTTGCGGACCCGGGCGATCAGGGCGTCGAGCTTCTCGCGCTTTCCGGGGTCGTCGAGCGTTGCCGGCGAGAGCAGGCCGTCGTGAAGCTGTGCCCTGAGGCCGTGCCGCTGGGCCACGTCCAGTTCCTTCTCGGTACACCCGACAAGGTTCCATCCGCCCTCGGCCATCTGCCGGGCGACCGGATCGGTCATCGGCGGGCCGGCCCAGTAGGTCACGATGGGCGTGCCCACCTTCCACTCGCTCGCGCTTGTCGACACGGGATCGGCGGCGGGCGCCGGTCGAGCGACGTCGTGGACGCTCAGCAGCAACACAAATGCCAGCAGTGTCCGCATAAGGTGTCTCCTGTCTACGGGCTCGCCCCTATCGGGCGGGGAGTTGTTCAGTGACCGTGAGCCAGCGGAGCGTGGCGTAGTTGTCGATCGAGGTCGTCGGGGCTGCCCCCGGTGCACAGGTGGTGCCCGATCTGACCCTCAGTCATTCCAGAACTTTCTTCGCCTTCTTCACGTCGTCCACGGCAATCGCCAGCTCGATCAGGTCGTCCGACAGGCCGATGACGTAGACGGCCTCCAGATTCAAACCGGCATCGGCAAGCTTGCCTGCCACCCCCGTCAGCTCGCCCGCGTGGTTCTCCAGGAGCACGGCAACCACTTCTTTCTCCTCGAACCGGATATTGGCGGCACGGAGGGCATTCCGCGCGGCCTCCGCATCGTCCGGAATGAGCCGAAGCTGCGCCTGCGTGCCCAGGACCATTGCGGCAAGCGACCTGATGTTCACGCCCTGGAGGGCCAGTGCGTTGGTGACGTTGGCCAGCTCACCCGGACGGTGCGTCACCTGGATTACAAAGTCTTTCATGGCATGTCCTCCCTCGATTCTAAAGCAGTTAAGGCCGTCACTGGGACGGAAGCGGTTGCTCGTCCCGCCGCGCGGATGGATGCCAGCGATGCTTGTGTGTCGGCGTGCGGGAATCGTCCTTAATCATTATTGCAGATCGCGGAAACGGGAGACAATCCTGCATTTGGGCAATGAGCGCCGGAGGCTCTTGACGCCCTCGTCGGTGACGTTGGTCTCGAGAAGGCTGAGAAACTGCAACTCGGTGAGTCCTTTCAGGTGCTGCAGGGCAGCGTCCGTGACCTGCGTCTGTGAAAGGTCCAGATCAATGAGACTTGTCAAGCCTTTCAGGTGTACCAGTCCGGGGCCGGTGATCTGGCTACGGTACAGGCGCAACGTGTGGAGTCTCGTCAGCCCTTGGAGGTGCTCCAGCCCGGCGTCGGTGACTTTCGTCACGCCGAGGTTCAGAGTCCTCAGGCTCGTCAGTCCTTTGAGGTGGGCCAGTCCAGCATCGGTGACCTGCGCGTAAAAAAGGTCCAGATGCTCCAAGTTCGTCAATCCTCTCACGTGCTGAAGCTCCGCGTCGGTGATCCGGGGACCTTTGACCGAGAGGTCTGTGAGCCTGTGGAGTCCTTTCAGGTTTGCGATACCCGAACCGGAAATCCGGGTCCAGCCGAGCTCCAGCTTCTGGAGGCGAGTCAACGCCTTCAGGTGCTCCAATCCGGCATCCGTCACCTGGCACCCCTCTAGCCCCAGCATCTCGAGGCCGCTCAACCCCGTCACATGTTCCAGGCCGGCATCGGTCACTTGGGTACAAGAGAGGCCCAGGCGCCGAAGGCCAGCCAGTCCCTCGAGGTGGCGTAGTCCGGGGCCCGTGACCTGGGAGCCGCCCAGGTCGAGGCTCTCCAGATTCGCGAGCACTTTGAGGCGCTCCAGGCCACGGTCAGTGACCCTGCTCCTCCCGGCGGATGGCACTGGGCCGGTGTCGGTGTAGCCTAGGGCAGCTCCGAGCGAGAGGTACTTGAGACGAAACAGTCCTTGCAGATGTACCAGGTCGTCGTCGGTTAGCTGAGATACTCTGGAGAAACCCAGACCCCATATGTCCTCAACGTGATGAGGGTAGATGGAACTGACGCGCGGGCCGAAGGCGTCAAGCTTGGCGAGAACGTTTTCTTGGTGTCTTTTCCACTCCTCGGCATGCTTCGCCAACGCCTCTTGGACTTCTTTACCGGGAGGGGGCGGACGTTCATCGCGGAAATAACCGGACGGGTCCATTCGGACGGCCCCCATGAGGCCCGTTCCCGCAGCCCAGCGCACGCGCATGTCGTCGTCTTGCAGGGCGCGGAGAAGGGGCGCGATTGCGCGGTCGCCGATTCGGCCCAAGGCAATCTGGGCCGAAATACAGATGTCGTCGTCGCCGTCTTTCATGACGCGGATCACGGGCTCGATCTCCGGTTCGTAGATCCCGCAAAGAGCATAAGGCACGGAGCGTCTGACCTCCGGGTCGCGCAGGAGACGGATCAGCGTCTCTATGGCCCTTGCACGCATCGCGGGGTCTTCGACGGCACGGCGGAACTGCCCCAACCCGGACGCGGCCGCCTGGCGCACGCGGACGTGTTCGTCCTCCAATGCGCTAATGAGCGCCTCTAGGGCAGCTTGGTCGGCGATTCTGGCAAGCGCGCTGGCGGCGGTGTTGCGCACAATCTCGTGTTCGTCGTTCAGGGCAATCCTCAGACGCCCAACGGGGTCCGGGACCCAGCTTGTCTCGAGGCGTAGCACCGCTTGCGCGCGCACGTTGGGGTCTTGGTGCGTGAGCCCGCGGATGGGTCCGAAGAACTTCACCCAAGACATCCATCCCAGCCAAACCAGACCCAACAACAAGACGCCGAAGATAACCACCCTCTTCTTCATGGGAGCACCCCCGGCTCAAACTGGAATCATGCGATCACTGCGAATCCTGGGCACGTTCTTTGGACGGGACCGGTTGCTCGTCCCGCCGCTGGTTGGCAACCCGGTTCAAGAGTTCCAACACGGCGGCCCGGACCTTCGGCTCGGCCTCGACCTCCAGGCAACTGCTGCGGGCCCGCCACGTCGTGTAGCCGCCCAACGGGAACTGATCGGGCGGGGGCAGGTAGCCGAAGTAGCCGTTGGCCAGCTCGACGTTGATCGTCGGGCGCAGGGGGCTGTCGCGCTTGATCGCCAGCCCTGTGCTGCCGAACACTTCGTTGGGCATCGCGGCAATCCCCAACGGCCCGATGCGGATCGCCTGGAGCTTCAGCTCCCGCGTGGCGGGCATTTCGCTCAAGATCACGGTCTCCCGCGCGTAAACGTCCGTTACGTCGCGGAGCTTGCCACCGGGGACCTTGGCCAGGTGTTCCTTGGCCCGGGCGACCTCTTCCGCGCTGGGCATGCGCACGCCGAGGGTCAGCAGTTTCTCTTCCACCGCCAGCGGCACCCAGTCGCAGTACTGGATCCGCCGGTATGCCTCAAAGGCCGCCTGGGCCACGTCCTCGCCCACGGTGAAACGGTCGAATTTGCGGGGCGGATTGAGGAAGTCGCAGCAGTTGGCGTCGCCGCTGGTGCCGTTGGACATGATGCCCACAAAGGCCGGCCGGGGAAAAAGGGGACTGTCCCCCTTCTTCGCTCCGTTGCCGGCGCCGACCAGCTCGCCGATCCGCCGGCAGAACACGCCGAAGTAGTCGGCCGACAGCGGCGGGGCCCCGGCATAGTGCGTCGAGTAGTTCCCCACTAGCGCGATCGGCCGCCCGGCGGGCGTCTGCACCGAGAGCACCGACACGTCGTCGTCGACCGGCCCGGTCCGCCGGATGGCGCTGGGATTCTGGTAGCCGGGGTTCATCTGTGCCTGGTCGTTGGCTGTTCCGCTGAAGGGATCGGTCGGCGCGGTGCCCGGCTTCATCAGGAACCGCCGGCAGAAGACGTTCTTCGGGTCCTTGCCGACCGCCCAGCCGATCCGAGCCGGGGCGAGGTTCTTCTGGGCCCTGGCGATCCCTTCGGCGATCCTGCCCGGAAGCCATCGGGCGTACTCCTCCTCCACCCCGCTCCCCAACGCGCCGCAAACCGACGGGGCGGAATGGCAGTGTGTCGCCGAGATCAGCATCCTGCCAACGGGAATGCCGGTCGCTTTCCGGGCCAGCGCCTTGGCTTCGTCCAGGATCGGCCGCGGGATCACGCAGCTATCGACCACCGCAATGACGATCTGGATCGTGCCGTCGTCCAGCACCAGGCACCGTGCATAGAGCGGGTCGGTCACCGACGCGGCCTTCCCTTCCAGAAACCCGCCGTTGACGATCACCGGCAGCTTCTGCGGGGTGATGTCGATGGCCGCGGCCCCGGCCCGAAAGACCTTCGCCCCACGCGCCTGCTCCCCTGCGGCGCTGGTGCGGGAATCGGTTGGGGCCAGGAAAGCCATGCTCAAAGCGAGCAGGACAACGACATGAGGTCGGGGTTTCAGTCTGTTCATGTTCACTTCCTCGGCAAGACACAGTCGCGATGAAAGCTGATAGCTGAAAGCTGATACCTGATAGCTGATAGGTGACAGCTTCCCGGCCGTATTCTCCCGCTGCTGCAACCGGGTGTCAACACGGTGATTCTAGCCGGACTTGCAGGGGGCCTCAACTTGTCCACGGGGACCTTGCGGATCCGGTGTCCGGCAGTAAGAATGGGTCCGTGAGCCGGACCGACGAGAGACCGTTCTGCCGCGGGTGCAGGGGTAGGACGACTTTCAAGTCGTCCTAGCCCAAGATGGACGACTTGAAAGTCGCCCTACGGCAAGATGGACGACTTGAAAGTCGTCCTACGGCAAGATGTGACGACTTGAAGGTCGCCCTACGGCAAGATGTGACGACTTGAAAGTCGTCCTACGAGGCATCTCTGGAGGGGATCATGAATTGTGTGAACGTGAATAGGATGCTGCTCGGTGTTGTAGTCGGGTTGACGGGCCTGGTGGCCGCGGCGACGGCGGCGGAGCCCAAACGGCCTCGGATCGACCCCGCGGCCGCGTCCGGATCGGCCGTTGAAGCCGCTCTCCCCTCGACGGCCGGCAGGGTCAATGCCCGCGATTACGGCGCGGCCGGCGATGGCGAGGCCGATGACGCCGCAGCGATTCAGAAGGCGTTGGCGGCCGCCGAGGCCAAAGGACCGATCTGCTTTCTGCCTCCCGGGCACTATCGCCTCAACGGCCCGCTTGTGGTGCCGCCGGGCGTGACGCTCCTGGGGGCTTCCGGCGGAACGCCGCACTCGGAACACCCTATCGGCACGGTCCTCTTGGCCTACGGCGGTCGGGGGAAGGCGGATGGCCAGCCGCTGGTGACGCTGAGGCCCAACGCGGTCATCCGCAACCTGACGATCCACTATCCCGAGCAAACCCTGCCCGAAGTCGCTCCATACCCCTGGACGATCCGTGGCGACGGCGAACTCTGTCAGGTGATCGACGTCACAATGACCAATCCCTACCAGGCTCTCGACTTCGGCACCTGCTGGAACGAGCTGCACCTGATCCGCAACGTCTTCGCCTGCCCGCTGAAGACCGGGATCTACATCGACCAGTGCACCGACATCGGCCGCATCGAGAACGTCCATTTCAACCCGAACTTCTGGACCCGAATGAGGCTCAAGCCCGGCTTCCCCAAGGGCGACATCAAGGCGTACCTGGAGAAGAACCTCGTGGGCTTCAAGATCGGCAAGACCGACTGGGAGTACATCAGCAACTGTTTCGTGATCTTCCCGCTCGTGGGGTTTCATTTCGACGATTTCGGCCACGGGCCCGGCAACGCGGTAGTCACGCAGTCGGGGGCGGACATCTGCACGATGGCGGTGCGCGTGGACCGGACCCAAGGCCACGCGGGAGTGCAGTTCGTCAATGGGCAGTTCATGTCCACGGTCTACGTGGGCCCGAAGAACCAGGGGCCGGTGAAGCTCACGAGCTGCGGCTTCTGGCCCGTGCCGGAAACGCGGGAGCAGGTCGTCAAGCTCGGTCCCAGCACGCTGATGCTGACGGCCTGCCACTTTGCCGGGTGGGACAGCGCGGGCAAGGGCGTGCCTTGCGTGCGTGCGGCCGGCGGACGATTGACGGTGAGCGGTTGCGAGTTCATGGCCCCGGGCAAGCAGCCGATCGTGCTCGAAAAGGGGCTCACGGCCGCCGCCATTACCGGCTGCCTCTTCCGCGGCGAGCGGCCGGTGGCGGACACCTCGGGGGCCGACGTGCAGATCGGGCTCAGCACGACCCACTGACCGGACGCTCGTCTCGGCACGCCGGGCTACTTCAATTCCACGTCGAGCCGCACTGCGGCCTGAGGCGGTCGAATCTCCCATCCGGATGAGCTTCGTCGGACGGCCGGCTCGCCGAGGTCCTTCTCGCTGGCATCGAAGGCCCGTACGACGACCGCCTCTTTCATCGCGATCTCGCCAAGGGCCGTCCGCACGTCGTCCGGACCGAACGAGCCTTGCGGCCTTCCCAGGACAAGCCGATCGACGCCCTCGATCGTCGTGATGGAAAGACCTTGGCCCCCCTTGGCACGCCGGATAGCTGCGGCGCCGGAGGCGCCGATGCCCTCGCAATCGCGCCACGTGCCTCGGCCGTCGAGAAAGATGCAATCCGGCGCGACCGCGCGGTCGCAGCGTTTGCCTTCGATGGTCTCCGAGGACTCGAAGAATCCGTCCGTGCCGGCGGCCAACCAGCCGAAGGGCGGCAAGTCGTGCCGCGCGCCCTGGTGTTCCACGCGCCACGGCTCGGTTGCGTTGCCGTTGACCCAGACGCACAGGCCGCCCGGATAGCGGACGAATACCTGCGACCGGCGCCAGTCGCCGCTCAGCAACGCCTCGGAGGAACTCGCCAGCCCGCGATCGGTTCCATAGCGGAGTTCCTCCGGCTTGAGCATCGCATAGCGGGCTTGCAGCGGCTGGAGCATGTAGTACGAGCGGCAGGTCTGCCTCATGCCGTGCGATTCCTCGACGAGCCAGCCGATGTGACCGTAGGCGATGGTCGCTGCGAGGAACTGGTCGATGCTCGCCACGATGTTTTCCGGCTTTTGCCAGCCTTCTTTGCCGGTGAAGAACTGGGCCGTCCACGGCACGCCGATGTCCACGCAAAGCGGGTGCATCTTCAGGAGATCGAAGTGCGGCAGGTAGGGATACTGCCACAGGCGCAGCCCGGAATAGGCCAGCCCGTAGTTGCCCGCGCAGAGGCCGGCGTAGAGCCACTGATGATTGCCCTCGGACCAGCAGTGGGCGTCGTAGACGTCCTGGTCGTGCAGCAGCAGCTCGCCGTAGGCGTAGAAGGTGGCCGCGAAGGTGCCGGCCCCCGGCACGCGCGCGTCGTAGTCCACGCGGTCCCACGGGGCGACCGAAGTGTGAACGTCGGTGTAGGCCGCGTTGGTGCCGAACTTCTTCTCGACCAGCGGTGCGAGCTTGCGGTCCATCTCCACGGCGAACAGGGCCTTGGGCGAGTAGCATCGCGGCCAGGCGGTGACCAGGTTGCCGTCGGGCCGGCGCATCACGCGGTCCACGCCCCAGTAGGCGTTGACCGGGGCGAAATCGGTGTAGTTCGTGTAGAGCCCGGAGCGCCAGCCGAGCGATCGCTGGGCCGCCACGTACCGCTTGAGGGCCTCGTCGCCGCCCCTGCCCGGCGCCGCGGCCTCGCGGAACGTGAAGCTCTCGCCGCCGTCGCGCCACGTGATCTCGTGGTTGCACTGGGTGAGCATTTCGATGCCGTAGGCCCGCAGCTTCTTGGACCGCTCGTGCTCGCGGTCGTAGTTCTGCGGCCCCCAGCTCTCCTGCCA
>CAYGZI010000265.1:0-7835 GCA_964354245.1 uncultured Planctomycetaceae bacterium | reverse complement strand
CCTCCAACGAACAAGGGTCGTGAACGACCCTGAACTTGTGTGTAACAACGAGGCGTGGCCGCCGGGGCTAACCTTGCCTCCCAACAGGTGGGGGAAGATTCTTGGGGCATCGGCGAAGTACCATAGTAAGGCCGCCCGGGAGGGCCAGCGACGATTCCGCTGCGTGTCGTGGGGCAGGTTGCCAACCTGCCGCGCGGGCTGCGGGCAGGTTGGCAATTTGCCCCGCGGGCCGCGGCAGGTTGGCAATTTGCCCCGCAGGCCGCGGCAGGTAGCCAATTTGCCCATGGGCCGCGGCAGGTTGGCAACCTGCCCCACGACCCCAAGCCAAGCGTTCCGCCAATTCAAGGGAGAAAAAACCGATGAGACGTGTCCGAAGTGGCTTCATGCTGATGTTGCTCCTCAGTCTTGCTCCGCTGTCGCAGGCGTGCGCCCAGCCTCCGGCAAAGCCCGCGGCCAAGCCGGTGGTTGCCGTGTTCTCTCTTAGCGGCGGAATCCTCGAGGCCCCGCAGGGAGAGGACCTCTTTCTGTTCGGCTCGCCGGGCGGCGAGACCCTCAAGGACCTGGTCGCCCGGATGAAAAAGGTCTGCACCGATCCCCAGGTCAAGGGCATCGTGCTTCTGACCGGCGGGAGCGGATTCCGGCTGGCCCACGTCGAGGAGCTGCGCCAGGTCGTCGACCAGATCAAGGCCGCCGGCAAGGAAGTCCACGCCCACGCCGATTCCCTCTCCACCGGCAGCTACGGCCTGATGTGCGGCGCCTCGTCGATCAGCGTCGTTCCCACCGGAACCGTCTGGATCGCCGGCATCGCCGGGGAATCGCCTTACCTGCGCGGGCTCTTGGACCTGTTGGGCATCCAGCCGGACTTCTTCACCTGCGGGGCCTACAAGTCGGCCGCGGAGATGTTCATGCGCAAAGGCCCCAGTCCCGAAGCCCAGCAGATGCAGGACTGGCTCTTCGACGGCATGTTCGAGACCTACGTGGGGCTGGTGGCCAAGGGGCGCCGCGTCAGCCCGCAGTTGGTCCGCCTGTGGATCGACTCCGCGCCGCACACGGCCGAGAAGGCCAAGGTCCTGGGGATCATCGACAAGGTGCAGTACCACGAGGATTTCGTCGCCGACTTGAAGGCCAAGTACGGCGCGGATGTGAAGTGGGACAAACGCTACGGCAAGAAGGACCAGATGGAGGGGCTGGATTTCTCCTCGCCGCTCGGGCTCATCAAGATCTGGGCCGAGATGCTCCAGCCGGCGAAGAAGGCATCCAAGAAGGATGCCGTGGCGATCGTCTACGTGGACGGGCCGATCCTGCCGGGACAGGGCGGCTCCAACCCGTTCATGTCGGGCGGCATTGCGTTCAGCACGCCGATCCGCAAGGCCCTGAATGAGGTGGCCGAGGACGCGTCGGTCAAGGCGGTCGTGCTGCGCGTCGATTCGCCGGGCGGATCGGCCGTGGCCAGCGAGATCATTCTCAACGCCACCAAGCGAGTGAAGGCCAAGAAGCCGTTCGTGGTGTCGATGGGCCAGGTGGCCGGCAGCGGCGGCTACTACGTGGCCTGCGGCGCCGACACCATCTTCGCCGACTCCGCCACCATCACCGCCTCGATCGGCGTGGTCTCCGGCAAATTCGTCACCACGCCGATGTGGAAGAAGGTTGGCGTCGATTGGCATACGACCAAGCGCGGGGCCCGCGCCGACATGCTCGACTCCGACGACGTCTTCACGCCCGATGAGCGGGCCGCCTTGCAGGGCTACATGAACGACGTCTACGAGGTCTTCAAGAAGCACGTGACCACGATCCGCGGCAACCGGCTGAAGAAGAAGATCGACGACCTGGCGGGCGGGCGGGTGTACACCGGCCAGCAGGCCCTGGATCTTGGGCTGGTGGACAAGATCGGCACGCTGGACGACGCCATCCAGCACGTGGCTAAGCAGGCAAACCTGAAGGAGTACGAGGTCCGCGTGGTGCCGCGGCCCAAGGGCTTTCTGGAAATGCTGCTCTCAGATTTGACCGAGAAAGACAGCGACGGCCAGCAGCTTTCCACCGGCGTTGGTGCGGCAGTTGCCCCGCGCGTTGGTGCGGCAGTTGCACTGTTGCAGCCACGGCAGTCCAACGCCCTGCTCGACGCGGCCATGCCCATGCTCGGCGGCGTGGACCCCAAACGGATGGAGGCGATCAAGCTGGCGCTCGTGCGTCTGAGCCTGCTCCAGCAGGAGCGGGTGGTGCTGATGATGCCGGAACTGGTGCTCGGTCTGGACTGACCGTCGGGCGTCCAAGGCGAGATCGTAGGGTGGGACGCAGTTCCACCGGCGCAGCCAGGAATCGTGGCGCGGGCCGCCACCCGAGAGATGGCACCTACTTGCGACGTGCGACGTTGCGCCGAGGTTTTACCCCTGCCAATGTCTCCTGCCAGAACATGTCGTTGGGGTCGCGGGCTGGCAAGTCACGGGCGGTCATCACCAGGTTGGCTAAGGTTCGACACTTCTTATCGTGGCTGTAAAACTCTGTGGCACCAGCCGCCCGCACTGAGGCGATGATCATGGCATCGGCCCGCACAATGTGCCGCTTGTCGTATCGCTGCTCCTGCGGAAACTTCTCATGTTCTGCCAAAAGGTCGGCAGCGATGCTCGCGGCCTGAAGGTCAAAGGGCGGACATAGAAACCTTTGCTGCAAGACCGCGATCAAAGCTCCCTTCTGGGCCTTGGGAACCGGCACGAGCAGTTCTGATATCGCAATCGTAGGAAGAAGGATCGTGCCCTTCTTCTCGGCGATCATGTGGAGTAACAGCTTGGACCGAGCCCGCAACTCATCGAAATCCGCACACCGTGTCGCCCCCTTTGACGGGACGATCCCAGCGTATATCACGATCTGGGAGTCGATACCGACGATCACGATCGCAACTCCCGGATGAACGCGTCGGGATCCTCGATCTGGTCCCAAGCCTTGAGCCCAGCATTGCGCAGTTGTTCTATAGCCTCGTTCGGATCGCCTAGTCGCGGCTGTGTGAAATCCTTGATGGTAAACTGGTAGATCCGCCAGGAGCGGTGAATCCAAGTCGCGGTACCGGTCGCGGCAATTTGCTCGTATAGGTGTTGGCCCAAGCGCCGCACGAGGTCGTCGCTTTCGACGTTGCAGTACAGAATGCGGCGGCGATCCGGAAGCCGCAACAGACACCGCCTGCTCGTAGCACCTCCGACGCGCTTGACCTCGCCTACAACCGTCGTATCTCCGTGGAGCAGCAATCGGCTGGAAATGCGATCAAACGCATCTCCCTCGAGGACGAACAACGCTGCCTGTTCGCCCATTAGGGCGACTTCTACTCGACACTTGACGGATCGAGCCACCCCGCTCAGCAATTCAATCGGTCGCAGGGCAGCGACCAGGCCGTCCTCCTCCATCTCATGCCCATCTTCGGAGGAGAGCAGGGCTCCCACATGAGCAAGATTCGCCCTGGCTTCGTCCGGCGCATGGGAAACGCAACTGTACACAGCCGACCCGCGCCGCACGCGGACCAGACCGATGCTTTTTTCCGGTGGAACGTGCGACGTCTCAAAGGGATCCCGCCCGCTGGCGAGGTCTTGGACCGCCGACAAGGCATCGCTGACAGCCCGGAGGGGGATCTGCTCCAAGGCCAAACCCGGGGCCACGAAGCGGACTTCAAATGTCGGCGTTGCCTTTTTCTTCGACGCCATGGGGAGCCCTTACTGCCAGAACGGGGCTATCGCAGGTGAGTCGCTGTTCAGTCAGGGCGGCCTACTCGCGGGTGATCCGTAAACTCGCCCCCGCCACGTCCACGCCCTGCTCCAACTTCGTGTCTGCGGACGTTCCTCCTTGACACTCGATCATAGCGTGTGCGGTTCCAACGTCCAATAGCCCTGTTAGCCTCCCGGCATATCTCCACCATCCCTCGCATTATACACGATCTTCCTTGCCGCGGTAAGGCGATTGGGGTAGAATCGTCTGCCCTCATTCGGCGAGCATTCGTAGGTTATGCCTCAGCATAACATCCCTCGGACGGTGGCCTTCTTGTCGCTTCTGACCGTCATGCTGAAGCATAACCTACACCAATGCCCTCCTGCCATCGGCAGACAGGAATGTCTGCCCTCCTGGCTCTCAGCGCTTGCCGCCGAAGAGATTGCCGGGATTGAGCGATCGCAGGCTGTTGGTCCCCCACGAGCGGACCGAAGAATCCACCTGCCCGGTCTTGGTCCAGTAGAGCATTCGCTGGCCGCGGGCGGGAGGATCGCCGGCGTGCTTCCGCAGGGATAAGACGGCGTCGGCCCGGGGCTCGCCTTCCAGGACCAACAGCCCCTTGGCCTCGTCGTAGCTCATGCGCGTCGCACGGGCGAAAAACGCCTCTCCCTCGACCGTCGCGTTGCCCGTCGCCTGCACGTCCCAGCTTCGCGCGCCCCCGAGGGCCACGAGCATCTGCACGGCGGCCAACCGGTCGCAGCGCAGCACCACGGCGTCGGGCCCGAGCTCCGCGGGATCGTCGCTCTGGGGCACGGTCTCCCAAGAGTTGGTCGGCACGTAGATGGCCCGCACTTGCTCGTTGAACGCCAGCTCGCGGTGGTGCAGGTTGCCGGTGATCGGCCCGCGGCACCGGACGTCGAGGCACACCAGCGGCTTGGCGGGGTCGATGCGCGGCTCGCGAGCGAGCTGGCCGGGAGGGCCCGCGACGGCCAGGCCGGGCGTCTGACGCCGCACGGTGACGGCGTGGCCGGGTCCGGCGGCCTGCACGGCCCCGGTGAGCTGGTCGATCTGGAGCGAGGCCACGTCCAGGCGCTGGAAGGAGACCTGCTGGCCGTTTTCGACCTCCGAGCCTTTCATCACGACGCTGCCGCGGCAGACAATCTGCTTGACCTCCGGGCGGGGCTGCTGGGACGGTCCCGGTTTTCGCGCGACCCGGGCACCATGCGAAGCATGGTCGCGCACGGTGCCCGAAATGGGGCTGTCCCCCTCCGGGATGCCCTTGGCGTCGGCCAGCCGGATCGGCCGGGTGAAGACGACCTCCATGAGGTCGGTTTCAAGCTGCTGTCCCTGGGCGGAGGCCGTGACCGATTCCTCGAAGCGCGCGGTTTGCCCGTCCCCGTCCAGCGTCATGCCGTGCTGCCAGACGATCGCCAGGGGCACGGGGGCGGCCGGCGGGGATGTCTGCCCTGCTGCGGCAGACAGGAATGTCTGCCCTCCTGCGCCAGGCGGGACCCCTGGCCTACTGAGCGGGCGGCCCTGGAAATCGCGGTCCAGCGGCAGCTCCATGCGTCCCGGGCCTTGGACGCGGAGCTGGTTGGTGCCGCAGTTGACGTGGATGTTGGGCCCGGAAAGCCCATATCCACGGCCCTCGACGTGGGCCAGATTGCCGGTCACGGTGGCCGACATCGAGGGCTTGGACGCATCGAGCACATGGACCCGATCACCGGCAATGCGCATGGGTTGGACGCCGGGCTGGTCGGTCTGCGTCTCGGCGAGGCGGGCGTCGCCCTCGACGATCAATTCGCCCAGCTCGCCGCCGGACGGGGACACCAGCACGCTGGCCTTAAGCACGCTCCCCTCGACGTGAAAATGCTGTCTCGCGATGGACGCGTCCGGCGGACCCTCGGGTTCGGGCGGCGCTTTGGGCTGCGCGTCCGCGGCGCGCCCAAGGGCGCTTCCCCCGGGGGCAGGCTCCGGTCCAGCGGCTGGCCGGAACCAGACCTGCAGCTCGCCCACGGCGCTGGAGACCTTCGCCGAATTGAGTTGCACGTTCTCGCGGGCAAGCATCCGGTCCGGGACGATCTCCGTGCGATGGAGAGCCGGGGAGGGCGCGGCCGGTCCGGGTCCGGCGGCTGCGGCCGGACCTGCGGGCAGTCCGAGGTCCGAGGGCGAGATCCCGGGCGTGGGCTTTTCGCGAGCCGGGACCTCCTGGAGCCAGACGCGGATCTCGCCGGCGCTGAGACTGCCCAACGCGCCATACTCAACCCTGCCGCCTCCCAGGAGCCTGAGCTCGTGCTGGTCGTCCTGGGGCTCCAGACGCAACTGGCGGTCCCAGCGTGCCACGAGCGCCTCGGCGTTGCGCCCCGGCACCTGGACGCGGAGCCGGCCCGGCCCGTCGGCCACCGCTTGGCCCAATCGACCCGACCGGCCCAATTGGTATTCGAGGTGGGGGGCGTGGATTTCATCGGGGCCACGGCGGAGGACTGCTTCCGGCGAAGCGTCCAAGATCAGGCGGTCGTCCTGCAGATCGTATTGGAGCCGCTGGCCGCGGGCCTCCATCTGCCGGCTTGGGGCGCGGACGGTCACCGGGTCGCCCCGGGCCTCGATCCGCTGGGGCTGCAAATCCGCCAGCGAGCTCAGTTTTGCAGCCGCGGCCTTGGCCGTTGACCCATCCTTGCCGGCGAGTGGATTGCGGCGCCGCGCAAAGAAAATGGCCATGACCTCGCAGCTCACGACGTCGCTGGGGCCGTCGGGGTGGGCCTGCAGCACGTCCACATGGTCCCGCAGAACGAGGGCCTGCGCGCCGGGGTCAAACACGACCGGCCCGCGGCACGCGACCTCCACCTGGGGCGCCTCGGACGGCGAGGGCCGCTGCGGCGCCGGACTCTTGGGCTTGCCAAAAAGCGAGGCCGTGCTTCCCAGGTCCAGATGGAGCTGCTGGAGGCGGGAGAGCTTCACGGCGTCCACGTCGCCGATGTTCATGCCGTGCTTCTTCGCGTCGTCGGCACGCTCGCCGGGGCGGAACATCACCTCCAACTCCTCGCCCCGGCCGCTGCTCCGCCCCCACGTGAAGGCGACCTCGTGGGGAGTCCAGAGCCGCTTCTCGGTGAGCTCGACGTCGCGAGTGACCAGCATGAGGTCGTCCTCGGGCCCCGGGGACTTGCCGAGGCTGCGGATGGTGATGCGGCCGCGGAGCTGGCCGGTTTGGAGCCGGCCGATCTCTCCCTTGCGGAGGTCGGCGGGGCGGTCGAACGTCAACTCCGCGCCCTCGGGGGCCTGGAGGACGAAGGCCGCCCGGAGCCGCTCGGACTCGCTGGCGGCCGATCCGCCGGGGATGAAGATCATCGTGTACGGGCGGAGCTCAACCTTGCCGGTCCCCAGGTCGGTCAAGTCCTGCCAGAGCAGCTTGCCCCGGTCGCTTTCGAGGACGACGGTCCGATCGTCCAGCTCCCAGGCGCTGGGGGCGAAGAGCCCCTGGAGCCCTTCCAGCCGATCGCGCGGCGGGCCGAACTCGACCGGCGTGCCGCTCTGCCAGCGGCCCGCCCCGGGCTCGATCCACGGCACGGCCAACAGCCGGTAGGCAGAGTACATCACCAGCACGGCCGCAAGACTGGCGGCAATGCGGAGCACGCGCGGGACGAGGGATGAAGGATGAAGGATGAAGGATGAGGGATGAAGGATGGAGGATGAAGGGCGCGCGGCGAGGGGCGAGGGATGAACAGCGCTTGCTGAGCGGCTTTCCTCATTCATCCTTCATCCCTCATCCTTCATCTCTCATCCTTCATCCCTACCGATACGCCTGGATCACGTCGTCCCAGCGTCCCTGGGCCTTCAGGATCAGCTCGATCACCTCGCGCACGGCGCCGCACCCGCCTGGGGCCTTGGTCACGTACACCGCCGCCTCCACCAGCTCGCCGCACGCGTCCGCCACCGCCACGCCCAGGCCCACCGCGCGCACGACCGGCAGATCGGGCAGGTCGTCGCCGATGTAGCAGACCTGCTGCGGCGCGAGCCCCAACTGGCCGATGATCTCCAGCGTCGTGGCCAGCTTGTCGCGGGTCCCCTGGCGCACGATGCCGATCTCCAGCTCCGCCGCCCGCATCTTGACGATCTGCGAGCTCCGCAGGCTCACTACGCCCAACCGGTAG
>CAYGZI010000264.1:0-7845 GCA_964354245.1 uncultured Planctomycetaceae bacterium | reverse complement strand
TCCTCGGCATCCTCCAGGGTCACGATCTTGGCCTGACAATCGGGGCAGGAGTCCAGATGACCGGCCAGGTCGTCCGACTGCTCGTCGGACAACATGCCTATGGAATACTGGAGAAGCATGTCCCGGGTTGGGCAGGTTGCGGTGGCCATGTTGGAATCCTCCTGTAGGACTATAGTAAGAACGCGGGAGTCTAACAGCATTTCGGGGCGGTCTGCCCAACCTGTTGCCCCAAAACGACTTGTGAGGAAACTGGTAGGGTGGGAAAACTGGTAGGGTGGGACAAGCGCAGCGCAGTCCCACCAACGATACTGCGGCCACGTTTCGGTGGGACTGCGCTGCGCTTGTCCCACCCTACAAGAAGGGCTACTGCGGCAACTCGCCCATGACCTGCCGGAGCCGGCGGAGGACCCGCGATTTGGCCATGTAGACAGCGGGAACGCTCATCTCCAAGTCTCTTGCGACGTGGGCTGGCGGCCGTCCCTCGACCGTGGTCCGCCAGAATGCCTCCCACGTCTGCGATTCGAACTCCGCCCGGATCGTTTCCAGCACACCCCGCGAGAGCCATGCAGCCGACTCGGCATCCGGCCGGATGCAGTCTTCCGACGGCTCCGACGGCTGCGGGACCTCGGCCATCCGTCGCTGTGCCGTGCTGCCGCCTTGTGCCGCGGCCTTGCCGTGCCGGCGACGGTAAAGGTCGCGGACCTTGTTGCGTGCGATCGTGGCCAGCCAGCCGCTGAAACTGTCTTGGGGCCCATCCCGATGGAAGTCGGGCAAATGGAGCATGACCGCCGAGAGCACCTCCTGGAGCACGTCCGCGGCATCTTCGGCGGCCAGGCCCGACCGGCGGCACCATCGGTAGACTACCGGACTGTAGAGCCGGACCAGCCGCTCCCAAGCTTCCGGCCGGCCCGAGCGAAGCTGATCCAGGAGCGTCGAGGAGACCGAACTCGAATCCGAAGAAGCGGCCTCGGCTCTACCCATCGGACTGCTCGTGCGTTTCGTCGCCGAGAAGGAACCCAGGGGCGATCGTACCTTGCCGATCATATCTCCGGAGGGGGGCGGGGGCAATGCGTGCTACACTTGGTGGGGAGAGCTGTCAGCTTTCAGCTATCAGCCGTCAGCTTGCTGAAAGCCGAAAGCCGAAAGCTGAAAGCTGAAAGCTGATAGCCTTAGTGCCGGCTGTGGCATAAGGAGAAGATCGATGGCCATCTCGCGCGAGACTCTTGAGAAGCTGGCCCAGTTCGACACGCCGACGATCTGCAACGCGATCGAGCTGTTCGAGGTGCGGCCGCGCAACACGGGCTTCATGGACGGCCGGATCCGGGCGAATTTCCCCGAGCTGCCGCCGATGGTGGGTTTTGCCTGCACGGCGGCGTTCCGCAGCGGGGCCCCGCCCATGGGCAGCGACGCCTACGGCAGCTTCCTCGATCAGGTCCGCCAGTTCGAGTCCTTGTCCGGGCCCGCGGTGATGGTCTTTCAGGACCTCGACGACCCGCCGGTCGGGGCCACCTTCGGCGAGGTGATGTGCTCGATCTACCAGGGCTTCGGCTCAGTGGGGCTGATCACTTCCGGCGGGGGCCGCGACCTGCTGCAGGTCCGGGCCCTGAAGTTTCCGGTCTTCACGGGCTGGACGATCTGCTCCCACGCCTACTGCCATCTGTTGCACCTGGGATTGCCGGTCCGCGTGGGCGGGCTTGTGGTCCGCCAGGGCGACCTTCTGCACGGCGACGCCAACGGCGTGAGCGGCATTCCCATCGAGATTGCCGCCGAAGCCGCCGACGCGGCCGCGGAGTTCTGCCAGGCGGAGCGGATCGTCATCGACTACGCCCGAGGTCCCGGGCCGAAGACGGTCGAGGGGCTGGCCAAGGCCCGCGAGGAGTTCACGGCCGCGCTAGAGCGGCTCCACCGGCGGGTACGGCGATAGGGGACGGATGAGGAGATCCGAAATACGAAATCCGAAATACGAAACAAATCCCAATGACGGAAAACGGAAATCCAAAGCACCCAATCGACCGTTTCTTACATTCGGATTTAGGACTTTCGATTTGTTTCGGATTTCGTGTTTCGGATTTCGTGTTTTAGTTAATCCCGGATGGGCGTTTTCTTGTCGTGGAGGTCGAAAACGTCCTGGAGGATGAAGTTCTTAGGCAAGCGGCGGGGCGGACTCTCGTTCTCCAGGAGCGTGCGATAGGCCCGGATGAACTGCACCAGCTCCTCGCCCAGGAAGTCCTGTTTCTTCAGGTCCGGCCACTCCTTCTTGTCCAGGACCAGGCGCCACTTTTCGAACGCCTCGCGGTACTTCTTCTCCGCCTGGGCCAAGTTCTGGGCTTCCTTTTCCTCTTCCGCGGCATGGATGGCCTCGCGCGCGGCCAGCGCCTCCGGGGTCTGCTCGACTCGGGCCCGGTCCTTCCAGTGGGTGAAGTTGACGATCGACTGCTGGCTCGCGACCTCGGCCAGCCTGATCTCCTTGTCGAGGGCCGCCTTGGCGATTTCCAGGGCGTCTTTGCCTTTGCGCGGGTCCTTCTCGCCGATGCGGAAGGCGACGTCCTCGTGCCTGACGTGCAGCTTCCTCTCCGCGCTGCCGATCGGCACCCAGTCTGCGTGGGTCCGCTTGTCCGGGGGCAATTCGTAGGCCTTGCGCTCGGCGGGCGTGAGCGTGGCGTAACGCTCCTTGCGGATGTCCTCGCGGAGTCGCGGCTGCATTGCCTCCAAGTCGGCTATCAGCTTCCGGGCATCCGCCTGGAGCTGCTCCCGGTCGTTCAGATGGACGTAGACCCCGGGTTTCATGGCCGGGAGGGGCAGGTTGCCGAACGTCGTCCAGTCCTCGCCCGCCTCTTTCCAGGCCGCGTGGCCCCTCTCGCCGAAGATGCCGTCCTTGGCCTGCGCCTCGGCAAAGTTCATCTGGCACATCGGCCTGTAAGCGAAGAAGACCACCGGAGTGACCTTCTTGATGGCCTTGGCCGGGTTGTAAGGATCGACCAGGCTCTCGGCGCGGGCGTACCAGTCCTTGCCGACCCGCCAGTTGTCGCGGTCGTCCGGCGGGCGCGCCGGGCCGAAATCGTCCTCGCGATGGAAATCCTCGTCCTCCTTGAACAGCCCGCGGAACTGCTTGGATTCGTCGGCGCGGCCGATCTTCTGCGAGATGAACCAGCCGACGTCCTTGTACAGCAGGGCGTCGTTGCGGTTGTAGCGGATTCCCTGCTTGAGGAAGTCGATGCCCTTGATGACCCAGCGGTAGCGATCGCGGTAGTCGTCGAATTCCACGGAGACGTTGTAGGAGAGGTTCCAGCCCTGGAAGTACCAGACCTTGGAGAAGTGCGGCTCCAGGTGGATGATCTTCTGCAGCGTCGCGGCCAGATTGGCCCAGTCCTTCTTCATCTTGTAGGTGTTGGACTGCTCCCAAAGCACTTGGACCGCCACGCCGCGCAGCCCCAGGGTCGCTAGCTTGATGGTCTCGCTGGCGGGATCGATCTCGCCGAGTTGGGCCTCGCTGAAGTGGTGCTTCTGGCGGAGTTGCGCCAGCACTCCCCCCGCGCTTCCCTTCTCCGTCCCGACCCCGATGGTCGCCGGCTGCCCCAGCCACACCAGCACCATCAGCAGAACGGCCATTGCCACCAGGTACTGGATCTTGCGGACAAACGAGCGTTGCGGAGTCATCGCGCCACCTCGCGCGTCTTGAGGAGGAAACACCCGGCCACGAATAGCGGCACCAAAAACGCCAAGGCCCGCACCGCCGGCACCAAAATCCAGGGATCCCAGTAGATGTCGAAGCCGCCGGCCACGCGGCTGGTGTAGTTGAACTCGGTGAGCGGCGGAATGATCGACCCGATCGCGCCCAGGAAAAACTCCGACATCCGGTCGGCCATCTGGACCACCGTCGTCTTCAGCCCCGGCTGCAACGGGGCGATCATGTTGTCCTGCGTGACGATCCGCACGAACGATTCAAACGGCCCTCCGCCGTATTGCGGCCCCCGGGCGATCTCGCCGAGCGCATCCTTGAAGACCCCCGCCACCATCACCCCCGCCGTGGCGATCATCGCCACGGGCCCGCTCAGGAACGTGCTGAACGTCACCCCAAACCCGACGATCAGCACCATCGGCATCCAGATCCCGAAGTACCCCTTGAAGAAATTCACCGAAAACGACGCGTCCTTGGCAAGGACGTACAAGTCCGGCTGGGCCGCGCCGAAGTACTGCCCCGAGTCCTCGCACTTCAGCCAGACCTCCACCTCCCCGCCGGAAACCAGATCCTCGAACAGGCCGAACGACCGGCGGTCGGTTCTTCCGTCGGCCTCCTTCAACAGGCTCTTGTCCAGCTCTTCGTCCCGCGCGGGCAGGTACCGGATCCCTTCGGGCGTTTCGATCTTCCGGGCGACCATCCGCGCGCTGGAGAACGAAGACGTCGACTGCTTGTCCGTCCTCACCATCTCCCGCGGAATCGTCAGCGTCAGCGGCACAAACTCCTTCGACGGGAAAAACGCGTACACCTCGACGGTCAAACCGGTCTTGGGATTCCGCAGGGAGAGGCTGCCGTGGACGGTCTTTTCGACGTTTCCCTTGTGCGACCGGAACACCCCGATGTTCATCTCGATGGGGAGTTCCCCGTTCTCGTTGAGCATGACTTCCCGCACGTTCTGGAAGGTCCAGACCGCCGCCGCCCTGCTCCGCCCGTGAATGTAGCTCCGATAGACCCATTCGTCCCCGACGTTGATCCCTTTCTCCCGGTCGACCCCGTTCAGATCGCAGAAGCGGAGCTTGCCGTAGATCGGCACGCGGGCCATGAACATCCCTTCGGTCCAGCCCACCGCGTAGGTCGTCTTGCCGTCCGATCCGGAGGCTTCCAGCGCGTGGGTGTGGCTGCACTGCGGGTCGACGCGGCCGTTGCCGTCCGGATCGACGTAGACGGCGTGCCGGTGGCCGAGGCGGCTTTCCGTAGCGCCCTTGAGGGCCTGCGGCTTGCCGTCCCCGGCCTCTCCGTACGGCTGAAGGTTCTCGGCGCGGAGCTCGTGGGTGTGTTCCAGCCCTCGCACGGCGAACAGGAAGCTCACGACGCTCATGGCCGCCAGGAGCAAGGTCCCCACCAGCACAAACCCCACGATCCGCCCCAGGACGATCTCGCTTGAGCGGACCGGCTTGGTCACCACCGTGTGAAGGGTGCGGTTGCGGATGTCGGCCGGCAGGCTGAAGACGCTCAAGAACAAGGCCAAGAGCAGCACGAGGTAGGTGGACGCCGTCAGCACAAAGTCGACGTACAGCTTCGCCGGGTTGTCGGTCGACGGGTCGAGAAACCAACCCGCCGCCAGGAGCAGGACGACGAAGATCGCAAATACCACCATCACCCGGCGCCGGATCGACTCCCGGAAGGCCAGCCAACTGAGGGCCCAAAGCCGCCGCGGCGAAAGGCACGCCAAATCGACGACGACGTTGGCGAGCGAGTCGTTCAACAGCCGCCAAGCGCGCCGCGGCCCGTGCCGTGCCGTGGCCAGCAAGTAGCCAACCACCACAAAGCCGAGCATAAGGCTGCCGATAACCAACCACCAGCTCAATAAGCCCGCGCTCCGCCAACCGGAGCCGAAGACCTCGACAAGGATGGATTCAAGGCCCCCGGCCATCCAGGCCAGAACCTCCCGCACCCCCAGTTCAGCGCTCTTCCAACCCGACTCGAAAACCCGGACAAGCATGGATTCAAGGCGCGTTCCCATCCCCGCCAGAACCTCCCGCAGCCACGACGGAGCGCTGTCCCATCGCGCCAGGGCCAGCACCAGGAGTGCAAGAATCGCTGTCGCAGCCAGCGCGACCAAGGCCCAAGCCGTTAGCCTCGGCCATCGGACCCAGGCACCCCGGACGGCCGCGGCCAACCCGCCGAGAACCACTAGGAGGGCCGCCACCACGATCGCAGACGGAGCGCTGTCCCATCGCGCCAGGGCCAGCACCAGGAGTCCAACCAGCGGCGTCGCAGCCAGCGCGACCATTGCCCAAGCGGTTAGCCTGGGCCATCGGACCGAGGCGCCCCGGACGGCCGCGGCCAGCGCGCCGACTACCACCAGGAGGGCCGCCAGCACGATCGCAATCGACAGGATCCGGAGGAGACCGGCGCTCTGGACGTCCGGGACCAGCAGCCAACCGAGAAAGATCGCGGCCAGAGCCGCCCGCACCCAAACCGATGCCCCGGCCCATCGGATCGAGCCGCGCCCAAGGGCCACGGCCAGCGAGCCGACAACCACCAGGAGTCCCGCCAGAACGATGGCCATCGGCAGGAACCGCGGGAGCGCGGCGTTCTCGAATTCGGGCCCCAGCAACCAAGCGAGAAAGGGGGGCAGCAGATTTTCAACGACCATCGGTTCCCCCTCCCCGCACTCGCCGCCCCGGATGGGCCTCGCTCTCCCGGATGATCTGCAGGAAGAGTTCCTCCAGCGTGGTCGTCGGGTTGCCGTAGTAGGTCACTTCGCCCCCGTGCTTGGCGATCGCCTGCCGGATTTCCTCCTCGGCCGCCGGGCTGAGGTTCTTCGCGCGGACCTCGGTCACGTCGCGGACCTTCAGAAGACTCTCCACGCGGCCCAGCTCCTTCATTTCCCCCTGGTAGAGAATCCCGATCCGGTCGCACACGTCCTGCACGTCCGCCAGCAAGTGGCTGCACATCAGCACCGTCTTGCCTTGCTCTTTGAGCCGGACGATCAGGTCCTTCATTTCCCGAGTGCCGATCGGGTCCAGACCGGTCGTCGGCTCGTCTAGCACGATCAGCTCCGGATCGTTGATCAGGGCTTGGGCCAGGCCGATCCGCCGGGTCATCCCCTTGGAGTACTCCTTCAACTGCCGGCGCTTGGCCCAATTGAGCCCCACCATGTCGATCAGGTCGGCCGTCCGCTGCCGCCTCAGCACCGCGCTCATGTTGAACAGCCGGCCGTAGAAGTCCAGCGTCTCCTCGGCATTGAGGAAGCGGTACAGATACGATTCTTCGGGCAGGTAGCCGATCCGCTCGTTCTTGGTCACCTCGGTGGCCTCGCGCCCGAAGACCAGGGCTTGCCCGCCCGTGGGGAACAGCAGCCCCAGAATGAGCTTGATCGTGGTGGTCTTTCCCGACCCGTTCGGACCCAACAGGCCAAAGATCTCTCCCTTGCGGATTTCAAGGTCGAGCGCCTTGAGGGCCTCCACCTTTTTCCGACCCCAGAAGTCGCGGTAGACTTTACTGAGGTTCCGGGTCTCGATGACGACTTCTGACTGCATACTTTTCCCTCGTGATCGCGCAATCCTACACGGGAGTCATTACGTGCTTTGCGGGGTGGCAGTTCATGGGCCCCGCAAAGCACGCGAGAATCTTCCACTATAGGTGAAGTTACCTCATGATTGAAGGAGCGAAGATACACACATTGGGTAGAATGCCTTGTATCTATAGCGTCATACCGCCCCCGTCGCGATGGTGGAGCGCCCGGCAATGCTTCCCCCCTTTGGGGTGGATCCTGACTCAGACTGCAACGCCGCCGGCGGCCGCGCCTTCGCTCGCGTTTGGATGACCGTCGCACGCCCCAGCGATCATGCCCCTTTCCGACCAACCCGACGTCACCGCCGCTGAGCACGAAGACGCCTTGCGCTTCCTGCACGAGCGGCCCGACTACGAGCGGTCGCTGGCCATCCCCTATAGCCGCTGGGGACTCAAGCTCCAACGCATGAGGGACCTCCTGGCCCGGGTCGGCGACCCACAACAGGGGCTCCCGATCATTCACGTGGCCGGCACCAAGGGCAAAGGCTCCACTGCCGCCATGGCTGCGGCCGTGCTCACCGCGGCCGGGTATCGCACGGGGCTGTTCACTTCGCCCCACCTCGATAGCGTCCACGAGCGGATCGCGC
>CAYGZI010000263.1:2380-7864 GCA_964354245.1 uncultured Planctomycetaceae bacterium | reverse complement strand
TGACCGGGGCCTCGGTCTTCAACCCCAAGACCACGGAGTTCGAGTTCCGCCCCGGGCCGGTCTTCGCCCAGATCGTGCTGGCCGACGAGATCAACCGGGCCACGCCGCGCACGCAGTCGGCCCTGCTGGAGGCGATGGCCGAGGGGCGGGTGACGGTGGACGGGGTGACGCACCCGCTCCAACCGCCCTTCCTGGTGATCGCCACGCAGAACCCGATCGACCACGAAGGCACCTTCCCGCTGCCCGAGGCCCAGTTGGACCGCTTCCTTATGCGATTCGGGCTGGGCTATCCGAGCATGGACGAGGAGCTGAAGATGCTCGACATGCTCCGGCGGTCGCACCCAATCGACGACGTGCAGCCGGTGGCGACGGCGGACGAGCTGGTGGCCGCCCAGAAGGCCGTGCGCGAGGTCCACGTCGACGATAAAGTCCGCCGCTACATCACGCAGATCGTCCACGACACGCGGGAGTGCGACGAGCTGAGCCTTGGGGCCAGCCCGCGCGCGTCGATCGCCCTGTTCCGCTGCTCCCAGGCATTGGCGGCGATCTCGGGGCGCAATTACGTGCAGCCGGACGACGTGAAGCGGGTCTCCGCGCCGGTGCTGACCCACCGGCTGATCCTGCGCCCGGAGGCCCGGCTCCGCAAGGTAACGGCCGCAGAGGTGGTGGAAGACGTGGTGGAAGACGTGGCCGTGCCGATGATGGCCCCCAAGGACGCGAGACTGCCGTGAAATGTGGGGCAGGTTGGCAACCTGCCCCACGGCAACCGCGATGACGCCGGAAGCAGCGAGTCTCCCATGCGATGGTACGCCGGGGCAATCCTGATCCTGCTGGTGGCCCTGGCCTTGGGGTTGGGGCTCTTGGCTTATGCCATGTACGTGCTTCTGGCCGTGCTGATCCTGAGCCGGCTTCTGGCCCGGACGTGGGCCGAGAACCTTGCGGCGAGCCGCGAGTGCAACCGCTTTTCGGCCAACGTGGGCGAGACGGTGGCGGTGGTGCTCCACGTGCAGAACAAGGGCGGACTGCCCGTGGCGTGGGTGCTCTTGGAGGACCTGCTGCCGCGGGACGCCCTGGGGGCCCAGCCGCCCAAGCTGAGCGTACACGGCAATCGCCTGCAACTGGCCATGCTCGGCAGCCGCGCCCGAAAGACGCTCTACTACCAATTGCGGTGCAACAACCGCGGCTACTACCAGATCGGGCCGCTGGTGCTGGAGACGGGCGACTTGTTCGGGCTGCACCGGCGCTGGCGGGTCCTGACCTCGCCGCACTTTGTGCTGGTTTATCCGAAGACGGTCGCACTGGAAGGATACGACATTGCCTCGCGGCGCCCTATCGGCGAGGTCCGCATGACCCACCGGCTTTACGAAGACCCCACGCGGATCGCCGGGGTGCGTCCGTATCAGACCGGCGACCCCATGAACCGCATCCACTGGCGGGCCACGGCCCGCACGGGCCTGCTGCACAGCAAGATCTACGAGCCGTCGTCGGTGGCGGGGGCGACGCTGCTCGTGGATTTCCACCGCGACGCTTTCGATCCGGAGCACGAGCCATACCGGTCGGAGCTGGCGATCACCGCTGCGGCGTCACTGGCCAACGCGCTTTACCACCTGGGCCAGCAGATCGGGCTGGTCACTAACGGGCGCGACGCGGCCGACCGCATCCGGCAGGAAGGCTGGGACCCCGACCCACGGACCCGCCGGGACGCCCAGCGATCGGCGAGCATGTTGGACAAAAGCGAGCGGCTCCAACCGGTGGTCGTGGAGACGCGGCGCGGACCGGAGCAATTGATGCGGATCCTCGAGGCCCTGGCCCGCCTGGAGTTGACCGACGGGTTGACGATGGCGGGCTTGATCGACGAAGCGGCCAGCCGCATCCCGCGGGACGCGACCGTGATCGCCCTGGTTTGCGGGGTGAGCACGGAGACGGCGCTCGCGCTGGGGGGACTGCGCCGGCGGGGGTTTGCCGTGACGGCGATCGTCAACGCGTTCCACGTTCACGAGTTCGAGCAGGCGGGCGGGCCCTTGGTGGCCGAAGGGATCGAAGTGCGGCATCTGGTCGATGAGGCGGGGCTGGTAGACCTGTGCCGGCAGTATGTGGTGCGGTGAGGCAGTGGGCCGTGTGCAGTGGGCACGAGGCAGAGGGCGGGCGGTAGGTAGTCGAAGCTATCAGCCGACACCTATCAGCTTTCCGACTTCCGAATGCCGCCTTCCCACTTCCGCCTTCATCCCTGATCGCTTCCCTCTGCGACCTCTGCGTCCTCTGCGGTTTCCGATCAGACCCCAAGCTCCGCCAGAGCCAGGTCGACGGCCAGGACCATTGCCAGGCCCTTTCCGCGCGCCGGCTTGGACGGGGACTCGAAGTCGTAGAGCACCAGCGACGCCAAGGCCGCGTCGGTCAAGCTGGCGGTCGAGTTGGTTCCCGCCATGACGCCGTTGGTCTGCGTGCTCTGGTGGACCACGGTCATGGACCACGAATTGAGGAACGACCCGCCGGGGGCCGTAGTACGGTCGTAGACCTCCAGCAGCCACTGCCCTTGGATGTTCGAGTTGTAGTAGTACTCTACCCATTGCAGCGGTACGTCGGGCCGGAAACTGCCCGTGTACGGGGCCGTGCCATGGCCGATCGACTTGGCCGCCTCGTCGTCGAAGGTCGTCCCGGTGAAGTTCGCACCCGACAACGCAGTTAAGCCTGCCAGTGTGAGCCGCGTGCCGTTGGGCGCGATCAGGGTCACGGTAAGGTCCGACAGGGGCTGATAGGTGAGGTTCACGGTCACGTTGAGGTCCAGGATGCGGTAGGAGTCGGTGACCGTGATCGGCATTGTCGTAGTCGTGGAGCTCTTAATGGCAACGGGCGCCGCAGTGCTCGCATAGATCGACGTCTGTGTCGGGAAGTAGTTGCCGAAATCGACCACCGCCGACTGGCCCGCGCCCAGGGTCACGGGCTGCGAGACGGGCGTGGTGGGCGTCCATCCGGCCGCGGGCACCTCGACGACGTTGTATTGTCCGGCGTCCAGGCCGTAGAACTCGTAGTAATCCTGGTCGCCATAGGTGGTCGTGGAAACCTCGCCGGGGTCCAACGTGCCGTTTCCGTTGGCGTCGATGAAGACCGTGCAGGCCTGTGGCGTCCCCACACCGTCGTCGGGTTTTCCGTTGGAGTTCACGTCGGCGAAGACGCGGCCTGAGATCATGGCCGCCCCCGGATTGAGCTTCAGCACGAAGGCGTCGGCGGTTCCGGCGCATGAGTGGTAGTCGCCCGCCGGGAACGTGGCCCGATAGGAATAGGTCCCTGCCACGTAGACCCCTGTTGCCCCGACCGCGACACCGTTGGCGCCCCCAGGATCAGCGCTGAGGCCAAAATGATAGGTTTGGACGAACGAGAGGTCCGCGGTCTTCAGTTTCGCCACGAACAAGTCCCACCACCCGTAGCGGCTGGTGAAGTTCTGGCTGCCGAAATCGCCGTTAAGGTAGAAGGCTCCCTTCACGTAAACCACCCCCGACGCCGAGTCGACCGCGATGCCGGTTCCCCAGTCGCCGTAGATGAAAGGTCCGCCCATCCTCTGCTTCGCGACGAGGCTTCCGGACGAATTGACTTTCAACACAAAAGCGTCGGTTGTCCCGGCGGACGTCAAGATCCCCTTAGTGCCTGTAAGGTTGGTATTGCTGTACGAGTCGAGGCTGGGACCGAACCTGCCCGTGAGGTAGACAAGACCGCTCGCATCCACGGCGACGGAGTCGACCTGGGCCTCTCCGCCGGCCGCGCCGAACCCGTCGGCCCAAAGCGGCTTGCCGGTGGAGTTCGTTTTGAGCAGGAAGCCGTCCCAGGTCCCGTGGGGTTTAAGCGTGATGGACTTGCTGCCGAATTGCTGGCTAGAACTGTAATCGCCGGCGACGTAGATTGAGTTGGCGCTGTCCACTGCGATCGAGTTCGGCACCACGCCGCTATTAGTGCCCGTGCGCGTCGCCCAGAGGAATTGGCCCGTGCTGGCGTTCACCTTCGTGATGTACAGCCCTCCGCTGCCGCTGGGGCGGAGGCTGCCGAACTTCAGGTCCGTCCCGGAAGTTGTGTTCCCGGCCAGGTAAACGTTACCGTCCGGGCCCATCGCGATCCCGCCAGCGGACTCGTTGCCGGACCCGCCGATCTGCTGGACCCAGGTGAAATTGCCGGTGTTGGCATCCAGCTTCAAGAGAAACTCGTCGTTTCCGCCGCGGCTGGTCAGCGTGTGCGAGCCTGGGTGGCTGGGGTCAAAGTCCGCGGCGCCGCTGAAAGACGCCGAAACAAAGACGTTCCCGGCCGCTGCGGCGACGGCCACCGGCGTGTAGCCGCCGGCGATCTGGTGCGCCCAGCGGAACGCTCCGCTCGGTGAGTAGCTGGCGACGAAATCGTTGGAAGTGCTGCTGCCCACGACGGTCAGGTTGTACGCCGCGCTCGGGTCCGGATTGAAGTCCACGGTGTTCTGGAAACTACCGGTGACGTACACGTTGCCATTGGCGTCAATCGCCACGCCCGTGGCCTTGTCGTCTCCCGGGCCGCCGAACGTGATCGTGGGCGCAAGGCTAAAGTCTTTATTGGTCACGGAGACGTCGGCTGGGTCGAACCCGTTGTAGTTCGGGTCGCCGCTCGCGGCCGGCGCGGTGATGATTGTGTAGGCCACGTTGCCGTCGTAGACGGCGTCGTCAACGCCGGTCACTGTGACCGTCTGGGTTACATTCCAATTGCCGGGCGTGAAGGTCAGGCTCGCCGGCGAAACGGTTCCCTCGTTCGTGTCGCTCGACGAGAAGCCGATCGTCACATCGGCCGTGGGTTGCGTGGATAACGCGACCCTGATCGTCGCGGTCCCACCCCCCTCCGTCGTTGTCAGACCCGAAATCGGATCCACCACGATCCCGGGCCACTCCTGGAACATCGGATCGAGTTTCCGGAGGAAGGCGTCGTAGGCGCCGCCGTGGTATGCATTGTTCGCCCCGGCGAGGTTCGTGGAGCTTGTATAGCCTGTCACCAGGACGTTGCCGGAAGCGTCGACCGCGATGTCTCTCGCTGTGTCGGCACCGCTCCCGCCGAGGTAAGTCGCCCGAGCCAGCGAACCCGCGCTAGTCACCTCGGCAACGAAGGCGTCGGAGGTGCCGCCGTGATGCACATTGTTTGCCCCGGCGAAGTCCGTGGAGCTGGTGTTGCCTGTCACCAGGGCGTTGCCGTCGCCGTTGACCGCGATGCCGTACCCGTAATCGGAACCGCTCCCACCGACGTAAGTCGCCGTGGTCGCCGTACCATCGCCGGGCACCTTGGCAACGAAGGCGTCATTCGAGCCGCCGTGGAATGCGTTGCTTGCCCCGGCGAAGTCCGTGGAGCTGGTGTAACCGGTCACCAGGGCGTTGCCGCCACCGTCGATCGCGATGCCGTACCCGTAATCGTAACCGGTCCCGCCGACGTACGTCGCCGTGGTCGCCGTACCATCGCCGGGCACCTTGGCAACGAAGGCGTCATTCG
>CAYGZI010000263.1:0-2280 GCA_964354245.1 uncultured Planctomycetaceae bacterium | reverse complement strand
AGCCGCCGTGGAATGCGTTGCTTGCCCCGGCGAAGTCCGAGGAGCTGGTGTAACCCGTCACCAGGGCGTTGCCGCCACTGTCGATCGCGATGCCATTCCCGTAATCGTAACCACTCCCACCGACGTAAGTCGCCGTGGTCGCCGTACCATCGCTGCTCACCTTGGCAACGAAGGCGTCAGCCGAGCCGCCGTGGAATGTGTTGCTTACCCCGGCGAAGTCCGAGGAGTTGGTGTAACCCGTCACCAGGGCGTTGCCGCCGGCGTCGACCGCGATGGCGTTCCCGTAATCGTAACCGTTCCCGCCGAGCAACGTCGCCCAGGCCAACGTACCATCGCTGTTGAGCTTGGCAACGAAGCCGTCATTGGAGCCGCCGTGGTACGACCCGTTGGCTGCGCCCTCGAAGTCGGATGAGTTGGTGGATCCTGTCACCAGGATGCTGCCGGTAGCGTCGATCGCGATGCCGGACCCATTATCGACGCCGCTGCCACCCAGGTAAGTGACCCAAGCGAGGGTACCCGCGCTCGTCACCTTGGCAACGAAGGCGTCATAGGTCCCGCCGTGGTATAGGTTGTTTGCCGGCAGTATGATGTCCGACGAGCCGGTCTGACCTACCAACAGGGCGTTGCCCTCAGTGTCGATCGCGACGCAGCGCCCATAATCGGAACCGATCCCACCGAGGTAGGTCGCCCAACTCACGCCGGGATCGAACGACAAGAGCTGCCTTTCTTCCAGAAACTCGCAACGCAACAGGCGGCCCTGCGCCCGGCTTGAGCATCTCCTGCCGCCCGCCGCTCCACGCCGCCGCGACCGCAAATCACGCACGCCACGCAAAAGAGAATCGAGTAACATCGCTTCGTCCTCCGAAAAAAAGTTGACAGTTGGCAGTTGTCAGTTGACAGTAAGCAGGCAGTAGGCTGGGGCGCAGCCCCAGCATTCCGCACTTCAAGGGGAAGCCCGCCACGGAGACACGGAGGGGAACGAACCACAAAGGCACAAAGACACGAAGAAGAATGAGGGCGGGGAAATGATGGACGCGGATTTCATATTTCGAACCGACGCCAACTCCTCGTCATCTTCTTCCCCCTTTGTGTCCTTCGTGTCTTTGTGGTCTATTTCCCCCGGTCTCCGTGTCTCCGTGGTTTTCTTCCCGTTCTTTCCTCGCTTGCCGTTGTGGTATAATGAAACAATCGCCGCCCCCGGCGCGCACTACGAGCGCCCGGGGCTGGTTGGGCCGGCGAGGAACACGGTTGGTCCCTTGGGCCTCGCCGGCCGCTCTTTGTCAAGGATGAGGGATCAGGGCTGACGGATCAGTGGGGATTTTTCCTCCGTCCATTCTTCCCTCTGCGTCCTTTGCGTCCTCTGCGGTTTGTTTCCCGTTTCCTATTTTCCTTTTTCGGGCTTCTCCTTTCCTGCCGGCGGTTTGGCTGTGATCCCCAATAGGTCCGCCGCTTCGGCGCGGAAGCGTTTGAACATCACCCGGCGGAAGAAGTCGAGGCGGGGGCCGGTGAAGGTCTCGTGCTCGCGGAGGGCCTTGTCGGTCCACGCCGAGGCCTTTGTCGAGCCACTTCTTGGCCTCTTCGGCGTGCCCGGCGCGGTGGTGGGCCATGGCCAGAAAGAACCAGGTCTCGGCCGGAGAGAGCGGCAATCGCTCCGTGGGCTCGGGGACAAGCCGGTCGGCCTCGGTCAGGTGCTGGACCGCCTCTTCGAACCGCCCGGCACGGAACAGGACGGCCCCGAGAGTGGTTTGACAAACACCCGACTTCGGGGCCCGTTTCTGCGCCTCCTCAGCCAGGGCGACGACCTTCGCCCAATCGCCCACCGCGTCCGACGCCCAGACACAGGTCCAGGCCGTTGCCCGTGCCTCCTCGGGGTTTTCCGGCTGGCCGAAGCGTTCCAGCATCGCCGAGCAAGTGGCGCGGTACTCGTCAAGTTTTCCCGCGGCCAACCGGGCCCCAGCTAGCGTTCGCCAGATGCGCAGATCGCCGCCTTTCAGTTCAATCGCCCTGGCAAGGTCGCGCAAGCCCTCATCGACGGCGCCCTTCGCGAGGTACGCTTCGCCGCGGTTGTTGTAGGCTACGGCATCGTTCGGATCGAGCCGGATGGCCTCGCCGTAATCGGCCAAGGCATTCTCCAAGTCGCCCTTATCGGCGTACGCGGCGCCGCGGTTGCTGTAGGTTAGGACATCGTTCGGATCGAGCCGGATGGCCTCGCTGTAATCGGCCAACGCCCTGTCGAAGTCGTGCTTGCCGGCGTATAGGTTACCACGGTTGTTGTAGGCT
>CAYGZI010000262.1:0-7892 GCA_964354245.1 uncultured Planctomycetaceae bacterium | reverse complement strand
CACCCCGCTCCGCAACGGCAGCCATCGCCAAGCGGCACACGCCACCGCCGCCGCGGCAACGAGCCCAATCCACCAGTATTGGAGCCAATCCACGGCAACACCCCCAGGTAGTGCAGGCGACGCGCGCCGACGGTCCTTCACCTCACTCCTATTGTAGAACATCGGCCAAGCCGGATGCAAGCAGTTACCCTTCGTTTCAAGCCGATCGCACCCGAGGAGGTGGCACGCTTCCGCCGGGCGATGGAGGAATGCCGGATCGTGTGTCCGATCGGGCACGGCTCCTACCTGGTCAACCTGGCCAGCCCTGAGCAGGGCCTTTGGACAAGATCGGTCAAGGCGTTTGCCGTCGAGCTTCGCCGGGCCGAGACACTGGGACTCGGATACCTCGTTACCCATCCCGGGTGCTATATCAATGGCCACCAAGAGGAGGGGTTGCGGCGGATCGTGCAGGCAATCGATGCCATCCATAAAGAAACCTCGGGCATCCGGGCCCAATGCCTGCTGGAAACGACCGCCGGACAGGGGACCAGCCTGGGCTGGCGATTCGAGCAATTGGCCGCCATGCCCATATCGGCCGGGGGAAGATGGGCCTGGAGCCCTTTCGTCGCCTCTTGGCCGATCCCCGCTTTCAGCAAACGCCGATGTACCTGGAGACCCCCAAAGGAGAAGAGGGCGGCGACGACCTGGACGCCGTCAACCTGCAGGTCCTTCGCAGTCTGGAGGCAGGCACACAAAGTAGCCCGGTCACTCCGTGACCGGGACTCCGGGTCACGGAGTGACCCGGCTACTTTGGCGCCGGCACATCCGTCACAATCCGCACGTGGGGGCTTTGGAAAGAACGGGTCGGACGCCGCGACCCCCGCGAGCCGATGAACGTGGTAAGGCTTACCCAAAGCGCGTAATGCGTTGACCCCACTTTCGTCGGCCATTAGATTACTGTTTAGGATTGTGGGACCCGTTCGACCAGTCGGATCGAGCCCGTCGGATGGCGTTGACCTACTTCAAACGGTATCGCATGGAGTTGGACCTCGCCGGGCGCGATCTGAGCCGGGTTCCGGTCCTGAAGGGTTACCGATTCCTCCCCTGGAGCAAGCCGTTGTTGGAGGCCCATGCCACGGCGAAGTTTCTGAGCTTCCGCGACGAGATGGACGCCAGCGTCTTCCCCTGCTTCACGGACCTGGCAGGCTGCCGGCGACTGATGACCGACATCTCCCGCAAGGCCGGGTTCGTGCGCGAGGCGACCTGGCTGGCGGTCGCGGTGGGCGAGGACGGCAGGCCGGTGGAGTCGTGCGGCACGGTTCAGGGAATCCGCGACCGCTTCGGCCTGGGGGCGATCCAGAATCTGGGGGTTACGCCGCCCCATCGCCGGCGCGGACTGGGGACGGCACTGCTGGTGCGGGCGCTTGCGGGGTTTTGGCAGGCGGGGGTCAGACGCATCTACCTCGAAGTGACCGCCGACAACGAAGGGGCGGTCCGCCTCTATCGCCGCTACGGCTTCCACGTGATGAAGACCCTCTTCAAAGCCGCCGAGGTGGCATGCCCGTAAGGAGGCCGCGTGACTGAGCCAATCCTCTCCCACACCCTCGCCAACGGCCTGGTCCTGGTCGCCGAGCCCATGCCCTGGCTCCAGTCCGCGGCCTTCACCTTGCTGGTGCCGGTGGGCTGTGCCCACGACCCGGCAGACCGCTGCGGACTGAGCGGCTTCACCTGTGAGATGGCCCTGCGCGGGGCCGGCCCGCGCGACAGCCGTCGCCTGATCCAGGACCTCGACAACCTGGGGGTCGAGCGGAGCGACTCGGTCTCCGAGGCCCACACGCGCTTCAGCGGGGCCACCTTGGCGGCCAATCTCCCCCAGGCCCTGGCCATTTATGCCGACGTGGTGCGGCGCCCGCACCTGCCGCTTGGGCAACTGGAATCCGCCCGAGGGGTGATGATCCAGGAGTGGCGGGCAATCGAAGACGAGCCCGCCGAGAAGGTGATGGTCGAGCTCCGCCGGCGCCACTTTCCCGATCCGTGGGGCCGGCCCACCCAGGGCGAGCTCAAGGCCCTGGAGGCGATCGCCGTTGAGGACGTCCACCAGCATTTCGGGCGGCGTTACGGGCCCAGCGGGACGATCCTGGGCGTGGCCGGCCAGTTCTCCTGGGACCGGCTCAAGACCCAGGTCGAAGAGATGTTCGGCGATTGGGCCGCCCGCGACGCGGCCAAGATCGTCGAGTCCCCGTCGCCGCGGGCCTACGCTCACTTCCCTTTCGAGTCCAACCAGACGCAGATCGGCATTGCGTACCCCAGCGTCCCTTACCGGCATCCCGATTACTTCCGGGCGTGGGGCGCGGTCGGAGTGCTCAGCGGTGGGATGAGCGCCCGGCTGTTCACCGAGGTCCGCGAGCGCCGCGGCCTGTGCTACAGCGTGTACGCCACCTGCCAAACGCTCCGCGATCTGGGCGCCGTGTTCTGCTACGCCGGCACGAGCACCGAGCGGGCCCAGGAGACGCTCGACGTGACCCTCCATGAGGTGGTCCGGCTGAAACAAGGGATCGAGTCCCACGAGCTCGACCGCGTCAAGGCCCGCATCAAGAGCACCCTGGTCATGCAGCAGGAATCCAGCTCAGGCCGCAGCGGGAGCATTGCCCGGGACTGGTATCACCTGGGCCGGGCCCGGTCGCTGGAAGAGGTTTTTGGGCTCGTGGACGCGCTCAGCGCCGAGAGCATCAACGCCTATCTGGCCGAGCACCCGCCAAGGGACTTCACCGTGGTCACGCTCGGCCCGCGCAAGCTGAAGGTACACGATGGAATTCTGTAAGGCGGTTCTGGACAACGGGCTGGAGATCGTGGCGGAGTGCAATCCGCAGGGGCACTCGGCGGCGGTGGGGTTCTTTGTGAACACCGGGGCGCGGGACGAGACGGACGAGGTTTCCGGCGTCAGCCACTTCCTGGAGCACATGGCCTTCAAAGGCACGGCCCGGCGCACGGCCGACGACGTGAACCGCCAGTTCGACGAGATGGGGGCCCAGTACAACGCCTTCACCAGCGAAGAGAACACCGTGTTCTTCGCCGCCGTGCTCCCCGAGCAGCAGCACCGCGCCGTGGAACTCCTGGCCGACATCCTCCGCCCGGCGCTCCGCAAAGAGGACTTCGACACGGAAAAGCAGGTGATCCTCGAAGAGATCCAGATGTACGAGGACCAGCCGCCGTTCGGGGCGGACGAGAAGTGCCGAGCCGCCCACTTCGGCCCGCACCCGCTGGGGCGGAGCGTCTTGGGGACGCTGGAGAGCGTGCGCGGGCTGTCGGTGGAGGCAATGCGCGGGTATCTCCAGCGCCGCTACAACCCCGGCAACGTCATCTTGGCGGCGGCGGGGCGGATCGACTTTGACCGCCTGGTGGCCGACGCCAGGCAATGTTGCGGTCCCTGGAAGCGCGTCAAGGACGGGCGCACGGTTCAGCCCGCGCCCCGCCGCCACGTCTTCCGCGTTATCCGCAAGCCGGCGGCCACGCAGCAGTACGTGATGCAGCTTGCCGCCGGGCCGGCCGCTGCCGATCCGGACCGCTACGCGGCCAAGCTCTTGGCCACCGTCGTGGGCGACGACACGGGGAGCCGATTGTACTGGGAGATGGTCGACCCCGGCCTGGCCGAGCAGGCCACGCTGGGCCACAACGAGTATGAGGGGGCCGGCCAGTTCGTGACCTACGTGAGCTGCAATCCCGAGCAGGCCGCCGAAAACCTCAAGCGCGTCGACTCGATCTACCGCCGCGTCCAGACCGACGGGATCACGGCCGCCGAATTGACCCAGGCCAAGAACAAGGTCATGTCGCGCGTGGTCCTGTCGGGCGAGCGGGCCCGCGGGCGGCTTTTTGCCGTCGGGACCGACTGGATTCAGCGGCGCGAGTACCGCTCGGTGGGCGACGACCTGAAGGCCGTCGCTGCCCTCACGCTTGACGACGTTGCCGCGGTCTTGCGCAAGTATCCGCTGGTGCCGTGTACCACGGTGACGATCGGCCCGCTTACGGACGTCAAACCCCCGTAAAGCCCACGGGTTGCGACCCGTGGGCTTTGGGGGGATGGGGGCGGCGGCGAGACAATTGGGCGAGAAGCAATGAGAAATGAGAAGTGAGAAATGAGAAATGAAAAAGTGCGCGGGCCAATTAGCACATTTCACTTCTCATTTCTCACTTCTCATTTCTCATTTACCATTCCGTTCGACACTCCGACGACTCCTGCCGCCTATCCTTCGGGCTGCTCTCCACTTGCCGTGAGCATCTCCGGGGCCTGCAAGGCCCGAGGCGTGACGTCCAAAGGCAGCAGTTCTTCGATTTCGGTCTGGCCCGCTGCAATCCCCAACTCCTTGAACCTCCTGGCGCTTACCAACACTCGGGACTCCAACGACCCGACGGCGTTGTTGTAGGCCTCGGTCGCCTGCTGCAGGCCCTTGCGGACCTTGGCCAGGTGCCCGCCCATGTCGGCCAGCCGCTTGTAGAGATCCCGACCCAAATTGCTGATTTCCTTGGCGTTTTCCGCCAGTTGCTCCTGCCTCCAGCCGTAGGCCACCGCGCGCAGCAGGGCAATGAGCGTGGTCGGGGTCGCGATGATTACGTTCGACCCCACGCCGAACTCGATCAGGGCCGGATCTTGCTCGATCGCCGCGGCAAAGAACACTTCCCCGGGCAAGAAGAGGACCACGAACTCCGGGGCCGGGTCGAACTGCTCGAAGTAGGACTTTCGGCTCAGGCTGGTGATGTGGGTGCGGACCTGCCGGGCGTGCTCCTGGAGCTTTGCCTTGCGGGTCTCGTCGTCCGGGGCCTCGATCGCTTCTAAGTAGGCCATGAGCGGGGCCTTGGAGTCCACGACGATGTTCTTGCGGCCCGGCAGACGGACCAAGAGATCGGGCCGCAGGCGGCCCTCCTCCGTCTCTGCGCTTTGCTGCTCGTAGAAGTCGCAGTGGTCGAGCATTCCCGCCATCTCGACCACCCGCTTCAACTGAATCTCGCCCCAGCGCCCGCGGACCTGGGGCGCGCGGAGGGCCTTGACCAGGTTCGAGGTTTCCGACCGCAACTGTTGCTGGGTCTCCATGAGAGACCTGACCTGCTCGGTGAGGCCCTGATAGGCCCCGCTCCGGGCCTTTTCCAGCTCATTGATCTTGGCGTCCACCTTGTCCAGCGATTCCTTGACCGGCTTGACCAGCTCGTGGATGGCCTGCTGCCGCTTCTCCAGGTCGCCCTTGGCAGTTTCCTGGAACTTCTCCAAGGTCGCCTTGGCCAGCTCCAGGAACGACTGGTTGTTGCTCTTCAGCGCCTCGGCGGCTAGGGCCTTGAACGCATTCTCGAGTTTTCGCTGGGCCTCGTTGAGCATGGCCAGCTTCTCCTCGGCCTGCTTGCGCTCCTGGTCGAGCGTGGTGGCCAACTGAGTGGCCCTCACGTTGAGTTGGGTCTCCCGGGCCTGCGCGTCCCGGGCCTCCTCGTCTGCTTGCCGCACCCTGCTGTTGAGCTCGTCGATGGTCTGCTGCCGGGCGTCGATCCGCTCGCTCAGCGCCGCCCGCTCTGCGTCCCCCTCGGTCTTCCCACGCTCGTAAGCGTGCCGGGCCGCTCCCCGCATGACGAGCCACGTGGCCGCAGCGCCCGCGGCCAACCCGACGAAAACCAGGAGAACCGGCTCGAAATCGCCCATTGCGTTGGCTCCGACTTCAAACGAGCACGGGGAAGTTGATGCCCGTGGAATCGCTACGGACGATTCTATCGGATCCTTCAAGGACTTGGGAGGGCGAGGCCGCTGCCGCGCCGTTTCCGGGTCCGTGGGGCAGGTTGCCAACCTGCGCGTCCGTGGGGCAGGTTGGCAACCTGCCCCATACGCGACGGCCATCAGCCATCAGCTAGCGGGCGCCGTGCCGCGGATGCTATAATCGCCTCCGTGATCCGCAAGTTCTTCACCAGCCTGCAATTCCGCGTGGCCGTCGTGTTCCTCCTTCTCGCGACGGTCCCGCTGGGGATCGTCGGCGTCTTCTCCGTGCGCACGGCCGACCGGCTCATCGCCGGCATCGTCAGCAGCCAACTGGAGAACATGGCCGCCGAGAAGCAGGACCTCCTGGAACGCTGGATCGCCGAGCGCAAGGCCGACGTAGGCGTGGTCGCCGGATCGGCGGCCGTGCGGAGCCTCGATCCGGCCCAGATCCGCCCCTATCTGACGCTGGTGCAGGACCGTTACGGCGTCTACAAGCGGTTCGTCGTCTGCGACCGCCGGGGGAAGACGGTCTTCGACTCGGCAGGACCGGCGGGGGCGATCAGCCGCGAAGCGTGTTGGCGCGAGGCCATCGGGCACGGGACCTATCTCTCCGGCGTGAGCCTGGAGCCCGGCGGCGAAGAGTCGGTCTTCCGCATCGCCGAGCCGGTTCCCGCCGCCGACGGCGCTCCGCAAGGCGCCGTCTGCGCGACCGTCACCACCCGGGCCATCAACGAGCGGGTGCTCAGCGTCTCCCTCGGACAAACGGGAGAATGCTACCTGGTGGACCGGGACGGCTACTTCCTGGCCCACCGCGAGCCTTGGCGCGTGCTCAAGGAAAACATCGCCCAGTCCGAGAGTTTCACGAATCTCGCCGGCGCGACCCCAGCCGACCGGATCTATACCGACTACCGCGGGATCGCCGTGCTGGGGGCGTCGCGGCCCGTGCGGGGCACGCCCTGGTATCTCGTCGTCGAGCAGGACCGGGACGAGGCCTTCGAGAGCTACTATGGCATGGTCGAGAACATCGCCCTGGTGATGGCGATCACCGTCGTGGGCGCAATCGTGCTCTCCTGGGTCATGGCCTCGCACGTCACCTCGCCGATCCGGGCCCTGAGCGCGGCGGCCGAGGCCCTGTCGCGGGGCGATTTCCAGAATGCCTTGGCGGCGCGGTCCGTGCGCCGCAGCGACGAGATCGGCGCCCTGGACGCCGCCTTCCGCCACATGGCCGGCCAGCTCTCCGACCGCCACGCCAGGCTCCAGCAGCGGATCGGGCTGACCGAAGAGGAACTCCGCAAGTCCGAGGACAAGCTGCGCAGGAGCATGGAAGGGGCGGCCCGGTCCGAGCGCCTGGTGTCCCTCGGCCGGCTGGCCTCCGGGGTGGCCCACGAGGTCCGCACGCCGCTCACGTCGCTGAAGCTCTACCTGCAGTCGCTCCGCGAGGACCTGGCCGTCTCGACAGAGCAAGCGGAGGATTTCGAGGTGGCGATGCGTCAGGTCCGCCGCATGGAATCGACCATCAACCATTTCCTCGACTTTGCCCGGCCCCGCGAGCCGGCGCGGGCCGACGTCGATCTGCGGCGCCTGGTCGAGGATGCCCTCGTGGTGGTCCAGCCCCGCGCCAACGAGCAAGACGTGGAGGTCGTGCGGTCGGTCGCGCCGGATTTGCCCACGCTTCGGGGAGACGTGCGGCAACTGGGCGAGGCCCTGGTGAACCTGCTGGTCAATGCCCTGGACGTCATGCCCGACGGCGGCCGGCTGACTATCTCCGTCGCGCCGCACCAGGAAGAGCCGGCCGCAGACGACCGCCGCTGGCTCCGTATCGACGTGGCTGACACCGGCCCCGGGATCCGCGAGGTGGACATGGAGCGGCTCTTCGAGCCCTTCTTCACCACGAAGGCGGCCGGGTCCGGATTGGGGTTGGCGATCGTTCAAGGGACCGTGGAGCGGCACGGCGGGAAGGTGAAAGTGCAAAGCCGCGTGGACGAAGGGACCACCTTCTCCATGCTCTTGCCGGGAGAGGGTTCAGGGGTCAGGGGTCAGGGGTCAGGGGTCAGGATTGAGGCTCAAGGAATGAGAAATGAGAAGTGAGAAATGAGAAATGAGAATTGCACGATGAGGGCTCGCCCGCCAATTTGCACTTTGCATTTTGCACTTCTCATTTCTCACTTCTCATTTCTCATTC
>CAYGZI010000261.1:0-7917 GCA_964354245.1 uncultured Planctomycetaceae bacterium | reverse complement strand
GCGCATGGTCAGCCGGGCCGCGTCCAGCGGGCAGGTCCTTCCGGCGAGGATTCGCTGGGCGGCTTCCAGCGGGCTGGTACACTGCACCTCTTGGTGCAGGGTGTTTCCCGTTCCGGCCGGGATCAAGCCGAGAGGAGGCAGGACCGGCTGGCCCCGCTGCATCAGGCCGGCCACCGCCTCGTGGACCGTGCCGTCACCTCCGACCAGACAGAGGCCGTCGTATCCGGCCAGGTCCAGCGATTGCGCGATGCGCGTGGCGTGCCCGGGATACTCGGACACGTGTACGTCCAGCTCCGCTCCAGCCCTGGCAAAGACTGGTCTGACCTGCTCCAGGACTGCCAGCCCTTGGCGCATCCCGCCGCGGGGATTGACGATGACGGCAAAGCGTTTGGCAGACAATGCAATCATCCTTTCCCGCACACGCCGAACTCCGCAGCGTAGTCATCAAACTCTTAAACACGCCCACACGACGCATCCCAGAGATAAGCCGACGGCCAGTGCGATGGCCCCGGGGAATCACGATCGCAGCGAAGCGTCGATTAAGCCGATCAACCAATGTATCATGGCCCCAATATCGTCCAAGTCAACAGTCAGAAGAAAGGCAAACCTATGATCCATCCGAATCCGCAGAACTCAAGCGTTTTCACCCGGCGGCGGCTCTTGGAGAGTGTTTCCGGCGGCGCCGCGGTGGCGGCCTGGGCACTCGGCACTCACGCGGCCGATGGCCAGGAGAAAGGCGACAAGCCGGCCGCGCCGCAGCTCAAGGGCCGCATCAGACAGGCGATCTGCCGGGGCGTTCTCGGCAGGGCCTCGCTGGATAAGGCGTGCGAGGTGTGCGTGCAGCTCGGGCTCAAGGGAATCGACTTCGTGGGGCCGAACGATTTCCCCACGCTCAAGAAGTACGGCCTCATCTGCACCATGGTCGGCAGCCACGGACTGACCAAGGGACTGAACCGCAAGGAGAATCACGAGTCCTGCCTGGCCGCCATCCGCAAGGCCATCGAAGCGGCCTCCGCAGCGGGCTATCCGAACGTCATCTGCTTCTCCGGCAATCGCGCGGGCCTGCCCGACGACGTCGGGGCGGCCAACTGCGTCGAGGGCCTCAAGCAGGTCGCCGCCCTGGCCGAGGAGAAGAAGGTCACCCTCTGCATGGAGCTACTGAACTCCAAGCGCAACCACAAGGACTACCAGTGCGACCGCACCGCATGGGGCGCCGAGGTCTGCAAGAAGGTCGGCAGCCCGCGGGTGAAGCTCCTCTACGACATCTATCACATGCAGGTCCAGGAAGGCGACGTCATCGCCACGATCCGCGAGAACATCCAGCACATCGGCCACATCCACACGGCCGGCGTTCCGGGACGCAACGAGATCGACGAGTCGCAGGAGCTGAACTACCCGGCCATCATGCGGGCGATAGCGGACTTGAAGTTCGAGGGCTACGTGGCCCACGAATACGGCCCGCGGCGCGACCCGCTGGAGTCGCTTAAGAAAGCGGTGGCGATCTGCGACGTGTGAGGGCCGAGGGCTGCGGTTTCAGGTCCCTGGCCGGTCAGATTGCTTTCTTTTTCGCGCGTTTACCCTGCTTGGCCCCTTGCTTCGGGGCCTGGGCCTTGCTGTCCGGAAATCGCGGGGCCTCGACGTGCGCGGCCTTCATAAGGGAAGCGATGCGCGAGACGACCTCGGGATGCCCGGCCGCCACGTTCTGCGCTTCCTGCGGGTCCTTGGCAAGGTCGTAGAGTTCCATCGGCGCCGTCAGGCTGCCGTAGCGGATGCCCTTCCAGTCGCCCATACGCACGGCCTGCATGAAACGCGGCTCGTGCAGCTCCCAGTAAAGATACTCTCGCTTGGGCATGGCGCCGCCGAGAAGGGCCGGGACGATGGAAATGCCGTCGGCCTTCACGCCCGGCGGGAGGGGCTGCCCAATCAGCTCGGCCGCCGTGGGAAGGAAATCGTAGAAGGCCCAGGGCGTATCGTTGGCGGTGCCGGGCTTGATCTTGCCGGGCCAGCGGGCGATGGCAGGCTCGCGGATGCCGCCCTCGTACATGGTCCGCTTGGTGCCGCGCAAGGGGCCGTTGCTCTGGAACAGATCGAGAACGGCCTTGTTGGCCGCGCCGTTATCGCTGGTGAAGATCACCAGCGTGCGCCGGTCGATGCCCAGCTCCTTTAGCAGGGCGAGCAGCCGGCCCACGTCGCCGTCCAATCGCGTAATCATCGCCGCGTATTTCTTCATCTCCTCGGGCCAGGGCTCGTTGGCGTAAGGCCCGAGGTCGGGGACCTGGTACTGCGGGTGCGGAATGGTGACCGGCAGGTAGAGGAAGAACGGCGATTGGGCGTTCTCGCGGACCCACCGCAGCGCCTCGCTGACGATCAGGTCGTGCGAATAGGTCTTGCCGTCCAGCTCCACGCGCTGGCGGTTTCGCCAGAGGTGGTCGGGGTAGAAATTGTGGGCCTGGCGCTGGCAGTTGTAGCCGAAGAAGAGGTCCAATCCCATCTTGTCCGGCGATCCGGTCGAGTCCACGAAGCCCAAGCCCCACTTTCCAAAGGCCGCGGTCTTGTAGCCCGCGGCCTGAAACAGCCTGGCCACGGTGAAGGTGCCCTCGGGGAGCGGCTCCTGGCCTTCGGGCTTGAGCTCGCGGTTGGCCCGGATCGGCGTGTGGCCGAGATGCTGCCCGGTCATCAGGGCGCAGCGCGAAGGGGCGCACACGGAGGTGCCGCAGTAGGCTTGCGTAAACCGCACTCCCTCGGCGGCCATGCGGTCGATGTGCGGCGTCTTGATCTTCTTCTGGCCGTAGCAGCCCAGGTCGCCGTAGCCCATGTCGTCGGCGAGGATGAAGATGACGTTGGGGCGAGTTGCTTCAGCGGCCTCGGCGGCGCGAGGCCCGTCGGAGACCGCGAGGCCGAGGGTGAGGCAGCAAAGCGCAGCGAGCGCGTGGGGGGCTCTCATGAGGTGTTTCTCCGGTTGGCCTACGCGGGCGGGCGACCGTGACCAATGATCGCGGCTTTACAGGGCGGGGGACCGCGACCGCCGGTCGCGGCTTTATGGTTTCTGCTCCTCCGCCTCTTTCTTCATTTTCTCGCGGGATTGCTTGACGCGGCGCTCGTTCTCCTGCATCTCGCGCACGGTGACTTTGGACGCGGCCGAAGGGCGGAGGTCCTTGTCGAGGTTCTGCGAGGGGGGAGGGACGACCTGCTTGACGACAACGTCGTCGAACTCCACGGCCCCTCCGCCCAGATAGGCATAGAGCATCACCTTGCCCCACTTTGGCGAGAAGCGAGTGTGCTTGGGGGTGAAATCCTGCGTGTGCGTGTTCCAGGTGTTCTTGGGGCCCGTGAGGTTCTGCTGGCTGCGATAGCCCCCGCGGCGCTCGCCCGAGCTGCTCAGGCTGCCGGTCACCGGGTCCGGCGCGGAGGCCGAGGCGGCGGTCGTCTCCTCGCGGTACTCGGACGACATTTCGTGGTAGCACTTGATGAAGACCTTGACCGCCGGGCCGTTGGAGCGCCAGCGGCACTGAAAGCGGTAGGTAGCCCCTTCCTGGACCGGGAACCAATCGCTGTAGTACAGCACGCCCGTGTCGTCGCCGACGGCCGCCGGGAAGGTAAACCGGATCACGCGGTTCTGCGGGTTGCCCGCCTCGGCGGTCCACTTGACGAGGTTACCGAGCGGCTCGCGCTTTTGCCCGCCCACCGGCTCCCAGCCCTTGGGCACTCCGCGTGCGCCGGACTCGAAATCGCCGGCCACCAGATTGGGCCCCGTCTTCCACCGCTCTTCGGCGCCGGGGTCGATCTGCGGCGGTCCGCCCGGCTTGCGTCCGTAGAGCTTATCGAGCATCTCCTGGACGTAGAGGTGCGGGATCTCGCTTACGGAATTGGTGCGCACGTTGGTCTTCTCGTAGATCACCTTGGGCTCGGGGCCGGAGAAATCGACGCAGCGGATCGAGAGGTCGTAAATTTCACCTTCGGTGCCGGGGGCCCGTTGGACGCTCCCCCAGATCGCGATCTGGGCGTCGAAGTCCTTGCGGACGATGTGCTGGACCTTCTCCAGCGGCGTGTCGGGCGCAATTCGGATGTTGTTGGCCGAGCACAGGTCGCGGACATCCTGCATGGACGCGGGGATGATGAAGCCCTTTTGCCGGTCGAGCTTCTTCCAGATCGACTCGGCGACCATCTGCCCGTAGCGGCCTTTGTCCCACTGGGAAACGAAATCGAAGGGGACGACGACCTTGGCCGCGCTGGGGCTTTGGGCGACGGCGGCCAGAGCACACGCGGCCCACCCGATCGCCCCGGCCAAAGCGGTAATCCAGCTTTTCGACAACGGATTCACATGCACGTCAGCACACTCCATCCCGTCCATAAAGCCGCTACCGTTGGCCGCGGCTCCCCGTGCGCGCCGTCGGTCGCGATTCCCCATGCCCGACGGTTCGTGCCGGTTCCCCATGCGCGACCAACGGTCGCAGTTCCCGATTCGCGACCACCGGTCGCGGCTTTATGGGGATCGGGCACCGGCGGGTGACTGCGAGCCGCCCCCGCCCGACAGCCGCTCGAAGTACTGCCGGTTCAGCTCCTCCCAGCCGGCCGGCGAGGGCTCCTGCATTCCGCCGAGGATCTGTTTTTGGATGTCGGCGGGCAGGTTGGCCGAGGTGTCCTTGCGGACCTGGAATTCGCCTTCGAGGTACTGTTTGACGTTGCCCAGGCCCTCGGCGAGGACCCGGCGCTGGCGCGAGGCGCTCTGGTAGTTGCCGGCCTTCAGGTCTTCCTCGATCCGCCGCATCATCTCGATCATCTTCTTAAGATCGGTGCGGTGGAAATTGGTGACCTGGAACTTCAGGTCGATCCCCTCGGCCTTGTTGCGCAGGGTGGCCTGCTTGTCGGCCAGGCGCTGGAGGTCGCGCTTGCCGGGCGAGCCGGGCGTGGGCCCTTCGAGCCCTTCGCCGCCTTGGCCGCTCTCCTTGCCGCCGCCGGTCGCGCCGCCGGTGGGGTCCTTGCTGTGGTCCTTGATCTGGCCTTTGACGATCGGATCCGGCGTGAGGCGGCTGGGCGTCTTGCGACCGCCCTTGCCCACGGCCTCGTCGCTGACAAACTCGCCGCTCGACTTGCCCTGGCGTCCTTCGCCGGCGCGGCCGCCGATCTCGCTGGTGTTGGGCAGGCGGTTGCCGGTGGCGCCCTTGGCGCTGTTGTTGGAGATCGGCCCGTCGGCCACGTCCCAGCCGGCCCCCTTGTCCAGCGAGTCCATCGCGCTGGAGGAAACGTCCTCCATCTCGTCGAAAAGGTCCTCCTCTTCCTCCATCAGGTCGCCGATCAGGTCCTCCAACTCCCCGGGCAGCTCGGCCATGGGGGCTTCCTTGTCGGCGTCGGTGAGGGCCTCCTCCTGGCTCCACTTCTCGCGGTCGGGCGTGTCGGGGAGCCACTTTTCCATGTTCGTGACCAACTCCTCGGCCCGCTCGTAGCCCAGTTGCTCCAGCGGCACCGCGATGTCGGCCGACTTCTTGAGCAGGGCGTCCTCGGCCATCTTCAATTCCGTCTGGATCTCGACCGCCTCCTTGGCCAGCGACGCATTGGCGAAATCCTGCTCCGGCAGCTTGCTCAGGTCGGAGGCCAGCTCCTTCATGAACTTGGACCAATCGTCCTGGGCCGCCGCCAGCGTCTTCAGCAACTGCTCCTCCTCCTGGCCGAAGTCCTCGACCGGCTTCTTGGCCAGGTCCTCCGACGCCTCGATGATCTTCTTCTGCTGCTTGAGGAACTCGTCGAGCTTGCGCCGGGCCTCTTCGAGCTTCTTTTTGACGTCGTCGGGCAGGTCGCCGCCCGGGCGTTTCTTCATCTCGTCGAGCACCTCGCCCTGGGCGTGGCGCACCGCGTCGAGGAGCTTTTCAAGCACGCCGATGATGCGGTCCTGCGTGGCCACCAGGGCGGGGACCGGCTGGGCGAAGCCCTGCGCGTCCTTCACCTTCACCAGCTCGTCGCTCTGCGAGACCGCCCGGAGCATCTCGCCCGCGGCCAGTTGACTCAGGATCCGCTTGATGACCTTGCGGTCCTCCTTGCCGTCGTCCTTGACCGACGCCGCCAGGCCGGCGGTCGCTTTCTGAATCTCGACCTGCTGAGCGCGGACCTGTCCGGCCGCGGCCGAGCGATCGGGCAGGCCGTCTTTCTTGAGGATCGTTGCCGCAACAAGCCGGGCATCGACCTGCTTCTTAAAGATCTTCCAGATCTCGGCGCGGAGGCTCTCGATGTCCTTCAGCGCCGCGTCGGCCTTGGCTTGCGGCGACTCGATGGTGATGGTGTGCCAGCCGGTGGCGGCCTCCTGCGGCTGGAGGTTTTGCCCCATGTTGGCGAACTTGCGGTTGTCGCTGGCCACGGCCCGCACCAGCACGCTCTGCCCCGGCTTGACCCGGTCGGCCGGCAGGTCCAGCGAGTGGCTGGCCGCCACGGCCGTGCCGGCCTCGAACTTGACCCACTCCTTGACGGTCTGGCCGGGAGACTCCTGGACCTTCATCTCCAGGCGCACGCGGCCCACCCCGTAATCGTCGGTCGCGCGGATCATCACGGGAACCGCCGCGCCCGGCGCGGCCTTGTCCTGGCGCCCGGGTTTGAGCATCTCGACCGTCGGCGGCTTGTCGGGGATCACGCGGACACGGTTGACTCGCGGATTGGGATCGGTGTGCTTGGCGCTGTTGAACATGTGGACGGTGAAGGTGCCATCGTCCAAGAGCGGCATGCGCACCAGCAGCGACTGACCGCCGGCGTCCACCTCGCCCGAAATCTCTTGGCGGTCGATCTTGCCCGGCGCGATCTCCCGCTGACGAACGACGTGGCCGGAGGCGATCGGCGTGGAGGGCCGGATCCGCAGCTCCGCGATGGTGTACTGCGGGGCCTCCAGGTCGGCGTCCTTCTGCACGCGGTGCTCCGGCGCGCGGCCAAGATACTGGGGATACTGGAGCGTCACCTCCACCTCGTCGATGGTCGGCTTGTCCCGCACCTGGACCGTGTAAACCGCGGTCTGCGAATCGCCGATCTCCAGCCGGTACGTGAGCGGTTTGGCCACCGAGGAAAGCGTCACGCTGTAGTGGAGGTGCCCCTCGTCGGCGGCGAGCGCCGTCTTCTTCTCCTGCCCGCCCTCCTCGGTCACGAACAATGCGCCTTCGTAGGCCGTGCCCTCGGGGTTCTTGATCTGGGCGGAGATTTCCAGGCTGGAGTCGCGCAGGACTTCGGCGTCGCCCGGCAATACCTTGACGATCTGGACGCGTCCGACCGAAGGGATAAACGTCCAAGGCTTCAAGAGGCGGCTGGCAGCCGAGCCCCAGTTGGGAATCAGGAGCTGGCACACGATCGCCAACCCCACCAGCACGCCCAACAAGAGCAGCGACTCGCCCAGGTCCCGCGGGGTCTGCATGCAGTGGTAGAACCGCCGCCAGCGGGTCTCCCGCTTGGCCGCCTCCTCGAAACGGAGCCGGCCGATCCGCCCCACCGCGTCGCCCACCGCCGCCTCGCAGAATGCCCCGTAGGGTGGCATGGCCACGTCTTCGTGGCCATGACCGTCACATGCCCACGAAGACGTGGGCATGGCACCCGACGTGTCCGAGGCAAGCTGCACCACGTTGATCAGGTCGCTCCCCAGCTCGGGCAGCTCGAATTCGACTCGCCGGGCCGTGGCCTCCAGACTCCGCTGGCTCCGCGCCAAGCGCCGGAACACCAGGACGATCAGCCCCGCCGTGACCAGAAGCCACAAGCCGAACAGCACCGCCAGCGGCCCCTGGGAGAAGCGGGCCCAGGCGTCGGTGAACACGAACAGCAGCAAGAGCCCGAAGGACACGCACGCCGCCAGCACCGTCGTGGCCAGGAGCGTGCAGAGCCACCACGTCTGGCGCACGGCATCGAGCCGCCGGACGACTTTATCCGCTGCGGGGGACATAACATTTCCACTAA
>CAYGZI010000260.1:0-7921 GCA_964354245.1 uncultured Planctomycetaceae bacterium | reverse complement strand
GCTCCGCACCACGGAGGGTTTCGAACGATTCATCACCGAGATTCATCGGGTGATTCAAGAGGCCGGCCAGGGGGCCTGCTTCGTCTTCGACTGCCTCTCGACGCTGGCCGAGGCCTGGTGCAGCGACCGCATGTTGGGCAACTTCTTCCTGCTCACCTGCCCCCACGTATACGACCGCCAGTCGCTGGCCTATTTTCCCTTGCTCCGCAACTGCCATTCCTTTCAGGCCTCGACGCCCATTGCCGAGACCACGCAGATCCTGGTGGACGTGTACCGCCACCGCGGGCGCCTCTACGTCCATCCGATCAAGGTCCAGCACCGCTACTCTCCCACGATGTACACGCTCCACGTGTGGGACGGCGACGAGTTCCGCCCCGTCACCGATAGCTCGACCACGGCCGAGGTGCTTACGTCGGTTCCCTGGGCCGGGCTGGATTCGGTCCGGGTGCGCCTGGGAGTGTGGAACCGGCGGTTCCTGGAGGCGGCCGAGACATGGGATGCCATCCAGCGCGGTCAACTTCCGCCGGAAGCCGCCCAGCAGCACCTGAAGACCCTCCTCCGCATGGCCGTCTCGCGCGACGACCGCGTCCTGCGCCTCGCCGAAGAGCACCTCACCCTGGGCGACGTCCTGGCCGTCTGGAAGCGGATGATCGGCACCGGCCTGATCGGCGGCAAATCGGTGGGGATGCTGTTGGCGCGGGCGATCCTCCGAAAGGCCGATCCCCGCTGGAACGACCTCTTGGAGTCGCACGATTCATTTTTCATCGGCTCCGACGTCTTCTACACGTACCTGGTCCAGAACGGCTGCTGGTGGCTCCGGCAGAAGCAGCAGGACCCGGCCACGTTTCTCGAAGGGGTCGAAGAGGCCCGGCGGCGAATCCTCTCCGGCGTTTTCCCGGAGCACATCCGCCACGAGCTTTCCGAGATGCTCGCCTACTTCGGCCAGTCGCCGGTCATCGTCCGCTCCAGCAGCCTGCTGGAAGACAACTTCGGCAACGCCTTCGCCGGCAAGTACGAGAGCGTCTTCTGCGCCAACCAGGGCCCGCACCAGAAACGCCTCGAAGACTTCATGTCCGCCGTGCGCACGATCTACGCCGGCACCATGAGCGAAAAGGCCCTCCGCTACCGGGCCCAGCGCGGGCTCTTGGACCGCGACGAGCAGATGTCGCTCCTGGTGCAGCGGGTCTCGGGCTCGCGCTACGGCTCGCTCTTCTTTCCTCAAGTGGCCGGCGTGGGGCTCTCGTTCAACCCTTACGTCTGGAGCCCGTACATCGAGCCCGAGGCGGGGGTGATACGCCTGGTGTTCGGGCTGGGCACGCGGGCGGTGGACCGTTCGGACGACGACTACACCCGCGTCGTCGCCCTCAATGCCCCCGACCGCCGTCCCGAGGCCGACGTCGAGGAGGTCCGCCAATACTCGCAGCACAAGGTGGACGTGATCGACCTAGAGGCCAACCAGTTGATCTCCGCGGCCTTCCCCGACGTGGCCCAAGGGAGCCCCGGGCTGCCGATCGACTTGTTCGCCTCGGAAGACCGGGACCTCTGGCAGCGGGCGGCCGAGCGGGGCTCGCTGCCGGTCTTTTCGCGCGTGCTCACCTTCGACCGCCTCCTGAGCGAGACGCCCTTCATCGCCGACGTGCGGAATATGCTTCAGACGCTCCAGGCCGCCTACCAGTATCCCGTGGACACGGAGTTCACCGCCAACTTCTTCCCCGACGACGGCTACAAGATCAACCTCGTCCAGTGCCGCCCGCTCCAAGTGGCCGGCGAAGGCGTGGTTACGGAGCTGCCCGAGAAGATCGAGCCGAGCGACCTCATCCTCCAGGCCCGCGGCGCGGTCGTGGGCCGCAGCCGCACCGACACGATCGATCGTTTTATCTACGTGGTCCCTTCGGTCTACGGGGAACTCCCCAACGGCAAGCGGTACTCGGTGGCGCGGCTCATCGGCCGGGTCATGCACGCCGAAGAGCCCTCGCCGCCGAAGACGATCGTGCTCATCGGGCCGGGGCGCTGGGGGACGACCACGCCGTCGCTGGGCGTGCCCGTCGCCTTCGCGGAGATCGACCGGATCTCGGCCCTTTGCGAGATCGTGGCGATGCGCGAGGACCTGGTGCCGGACGTCTCGCTGGGGACGCACTTCTTCAACGAGCTGGTCGAGATGGACATTCTCTACCTGGCCCTCTTTCCGGACCGGCCCGGCAACGGGTGGAGCGAGGCAATCCTGGACGAGGCCCCCAACCGGCTGGCGCAACTGGTGCCCGACGCAACCGGCTGGTGCGACGTGGTACGCGTGATCGACTCCAGCGATCCGTTCTTTGCCGGGGCCCGGATTCGGCTCAACGCCAATGCGCTGAAGCAGCAAGTCGTGTGCTATCTCGACCGCACCGAAGCCGCCACACTGGATCAAGGGGGAGATGTACCGCAGAGTCGCAGAGAGCGCCGAGAGAGGAAGGATGGGGAGAAGGCGCACGAGACACTCTAACTGTTTTCTCAGCGTCTCTGCGCCTCTGCGGTGAAACCCGCCCCCGGCCCTCGCTCAGACTGCGCCCGGGCCGCGCGAGCCGTCGTCGATCTGAATCGCCTCCTCGTCCGGTAGGACGAAGATCTTGCCGTCGCCGATGGTCCCTTCGGGACCGGTGCGGGCGACATTGACGATCGTCTCCACGGTCCGGTCGAGGAAATCGTCGTTGACCACGATCTCCAACGCGATCTTGCGCAGCAGCGTGGTCGCGTACTCGTGCCCGCGGTACATTTCCCGCTGGCCCCGCTGCCGCCCAAAGCCCTGGGCATCGCAGACCGTCAGGCGAGTGACCTCGATCTTCTGGAGGGCCTCGCAGACGGCCTTCAGCTTGGCGGGCTGGATGATCGCGACGACGAGTTTCACGGCGTCCTCTCCCAAAGGCCGCGGCAGACCCCAGTACCCCTCTTGTCGGAGTACCCGGGAGGTGGTATTGTACCCATGGTTTGATCGCGCGCGAAGAGTCGACCGACGGATTCGCGTCGCGAGTTCTTGCTCACAGGAGGTTCCCGGGTCATGGCCGGTATAACGAGTTCAAAGGACCTTCTGATGCTCCTCCTCTACGTAGAGGGGCACAGGGGTGACTTGTGTGGGCCAGTCAGGGGCCGGACGCGCCTGATGAAGATGGTGTTCCTGTTCGATAGAGAGATCAGGAAGCAGTTCAATCTTGGCCGGATCGTGCCAGACGACGCCATGCCGAGATTCGAGGCGTTCGACTTTGGCCCATTCTCCGCCCAGGTCTTCACTGACTTGGAGTTCCTCGTCGAACTTGGTCTGGTGGAGGTGAGGACGGTTGGTGGTAGTGACGTGTCCGACGAAGAGGGATATGAGTACCAGTACTGGCGAGCAGCAGGGGGACAGGATCTGGGCGATGATGACCTCGAGTGTGAAGAGGAGTTCTCCCTTACTGCGTTAGGCAAGGGGTTCGTCGAGGCCGAGTTGATCGAAGAACTGAACGAATCGCAGATCAACGCGCTTCGGGAGTTCAAGGCCCGATGCACTGCGGCGTCGCTGCGTTCGCTGCTCCGATACGTCTACACGAAGTACCCCGACATGACAACGGCATCGAAGATCCGAGACAAGCTGCTCTCGCGCGGCTTCTAGGAGGCACGCCTTGTCTGGCCACGTACCCGAGTCAGCCCTGGTATTGGATGCCTACCGGCGCCTCCGGGGGCGCGACGACCTTTGGGTCTGCTGCCACGTTCCGCTGTTAGGCCGGTGCGCCGACCTGGCGTACGCGACAAACGAGGTTCTCGTGACAGTCGAATTCAAGCTGCGTGACTGGCAGAGAGCTGTCCGTCAAGCTCGCGATCATCGCCTCGCCGCGGACTTGGCCTACGTCTGTATGCCGAGACGGACGATCACTGAGGCCATGAGAAGTCGCCTCATCGAGACCGGCGTCGGCTTTCTCGCATTCGTTGAGCACGGGGACTGGCCTTTCGAGACAATCCTCGAGGCGGCCAGATCTGAAGAGACGTGGCGACTCCTTCGGCTGGAAACGTGGAACTACGTCCGAGAGCAAGACGAGGCACGGTCATGACTGCAACGGTTAGTCCGATACCCGGACTCCACTTGGTGCGATATGGCGTGGCTGCCGATCAGCACTACCTCGTGAACGAGTTCCTTGAGACCTACGATCAGTTGGTCATCAACGCCAACATGCTCGCGCACATGCCTGCGGCGTTGGCTTCGTTCTTGACGCAAAGGGCCAAACGGAAGCCGTACTTTATCGATCCGCAGACGCACGCCTTTCAACACGACATCGCCTTCCTTCAATCCTCCTCCGAGCGACGCGCAGGGAAGATTAAGCGGTCCATTGCGACCCTGATTGACGAATACGGGGAGCCCGTCAATCGCATCATGCAGGAGGAGCCGGAGCCCGTTCTCCCTGAGCACTTTAGGGAGGACACAAAGCGGCGGCAGTTCTGCGAAAGAGTCATTAGGTATCAATGGAATGTCATCAGCAGGCAATTACAGGAATCGGACGTGGCTAAGTACTACCGGTTTCTTCAGATCAGCGGCGACTTTCGGCCGAGTCTCGTCATCTCGCCCTATTTCTTCCTGTCGCCCAACACGTTCCGGCAATGGCTTGACGTCAACCTCAACTGCGCTCGCGATTCGTCAGACGTAGCTCGGCGACTTGGCGCACCCTTAGGCGTGCAGATTGTCCTGTCCCGTGAGCTCCTGGCTAGTCCGGCGTTGCTGAAGCGACTGGTTGGCGGTTATTCTAAGGGGGTGAAGCCGGCGGCGTTCCTGGTCTGGGTTGACTCTTTTTCGGAACAAGGGGCATCCAAGGAGCAGCTTGAAGCGTTCGTCAAGCTTCTCCGTGACCTGGGCAGCGAGGGTGCCAGCGTGGTCAATCTATACGGCGGTTTCTTTTCGGTGGCTCTCCGGCAGACTGGCATGGTCACGCAACTCGCCGGCGTGGTCCACGGCCTTGAATATGGGGAAGAACGTCCCGTTGTCCCGGTGGGAGGCGGATTCCCCGTCCCGAAGTTCTATCTGCCGGCGTTGCACACGCGACTTCCGTTTAGGGATGCGCTCCGAGCAGTCCGGGCGTTGCGAGGGCTTGAAAGCGCGGATCGGTTCCATGAATGTGTGTGCGCGTGCAGAGAGTGCAGAAGCGTGGTCAGGGAAGATCCGCAGACGGAATTCGCGGAGTACGGGAGAACTCGGCCAATTGTGGTTGAGAGGCCTGCACTGACGGTCAGGGAGTATCCTCTCCCCGAGACGAAACAGCATTGTGTGCGCCACTATATGTGGTCCAAGAACACGGAATACCAGGCCAACGCCCCGGACTCGATTCCCAAAGATCTGAAGGAGGCCGGCAAGACACTGGAGCGCGCGTTAGGGCTGGACGCCGTCGCGCATTGCGGAGTCTGGGCCGAGGTTCTGTCGCCAGCGTAGCTCTAAGCATCAGCGATCATCCAGGATGGCGTCGAAGATTGTATACGTGCTCGGGGCAGGGTTTTCCAGAGAGGCAGCGCTTCCGTTACAGGGCGAGATCCTGGGCCGCGTGACGGGTCGGTACGCAGCCGAACCGGGCGGGTACCCGCCGGATCCGGACCTTCGCAAAGTCCTGGAAGGGCTGGCCGGTCGAGGCGCTGTCCCCACAATCGAGGACCTGTTTACGCTCCTGGACCAAACGACTAGCCAGAAGCAGTCGTTCCTCGGCCTGTCCTGGAAACGCCTCGAGAACGCCCGTCGAGCCCTAATGCATGAGGTCCTCATACTAATCCACGAGGCGACCGAGCGGGCCGGTGACGACGCGGCGACCTTCTATTGGCGTTTGGCTTGTCATCTTGTGGAGAGGAGGCTCCAGGACCCTAAAGGGGATCCGATCAGTATCATCTCTCTCAACTGGGATTGCGTTCTGGAGAACAGCGTTTACCATTGTGCGAGAGAAGCCGGCGCGGTCGGAAAGATTGACGTGGATTACTGCTGTTACACGACGCCGCTCGGACCGGCATGTCCGCACACTCCTTCGATTCTTCAGAGAGCAAAGGGGCTGTGCAACATCAAGGTTGTCAAGCCACACGGCTCCGCGAATTGGCTCTTGTGCTCGAACTGCCTTCGGCTTTACACCGGCGTAGGTGCCGAGGAGGATCGGTGGAACCAATACGTCGTCCCCCCAGACTGCCCTTTCTGTCACGATTCGTTTTCAAAGCACTACGGCATCACGGAGGGCCCTGTCCTAGAGCCGTTCTTTGTCACCCCGACGTTCTTGAAGGTGTTTGACAACCCTCATATCCGCATGGTATGGCACAACGCGCATATCGAGTTGGCTGAGGCTACGGAGGTGGTATTCATTGGATACTCGCTGCCCCACGCCGACTATCACCTGCGCACCCTGCTTCGCCGCGCTATACCTCCCGATGCGCGGCTTTCTGCCGTCTTGACGTCCGCAGATGATCCACGCGGTGACACGCCCGCGAATCCCAGGGACACGTCGGCCGTTGAACGCTACCGGTCCTTCTTCGGAACGGATCGCATTGAAGTGGACTTGAGCGGAGTAAGAGGCTATTTCGAGAAACGCATCGGCAGTACCCCTCTCGCGGATCAACTTCGCGAGATGCGACGTCTGCTGAACGCAAGTACGGCTGGCGAGTCCGACTCGGAAGCGGAGGCCGGCGGCAAGACGGAACCGGCGTGAGTGTCTAAGCGGGTGCCCCGACGCCCGCGCGGCCGGTTGCAGCTGATGGCTGCCCTTACTCCTGCCATAGACGGCATCCCTTGTTAAGCGCCGGCCGTCCGAGGGTTGCATTGCTGCCGGCATCGCGGATAATCGAGGTGCCTGTCACCTTTTCCGGGGTTGGAGGCCCGATGGTGCCGGGGGATCGCCATGCCCTATCGCCGTAACCCAATGGTGCGAAACCGGATGCTGCCCGTGGACATCGTCCTGGGGCCGCCCTGGTGGCATCGCCACGAGGGGATGACCTTCGACGAGGACCACTTCTACCATCCGGCCCGCCGGGTCGAAGCCGAGCGCAAGATGGAAGACGTGCTGTACGCCCGTTGGGGCCGCTTCGGGCTGGGCGAGGACCACGGCAAGGACCTGCCGGTGGTCGGGCCGGTCCACCTGGCGGCCGGGTACTTGATCTCCGAGATGCTCGGCTGCCGCGTGGACTACCTGGAGTCCACCCCGCCGCAAGTCAAGCCGCTGAATCTCGACAAGCTCCAGATCGACCCGGACGCCGCATTTGAGAGTCCCGCCTACAAACGGACGCAGCGACTCTTCGACGGCCTGAAGGCCAGGCACGGCCACCTGATTGGAGACATCAACTGGGGCGGCGTGATCAACGTGGCCCTCGACCTGCGCGGGGCGGCGATCTTCCTCGACATGTACGACCGGCCCGACGAGACCGCCCGCTTCCTCGGCCAGATCGCCCGGGTGATGGACCGCTTCACGCAGGAGGTCTTCGCCGCCACGGGCACGACCTCGATTACGGGGAACCGCAACGTGCGTCACATCGCCGATCCGGTCTTTCTGCACTGCGAGTGCGCCAACGTGATGATCTCCACCGACGACTGGGAGCGGTTTTTCATGCCGTTCGACGCGGACTGGAGCCGGCGGCGCCGGCCGTTCGGCATCCACTACTGCGGCAAGGACCCGCACCGCTATGCCGCGTCGTTTGCCAAGCTGCCCCACCTGGACTTCCTCGACGTGGGCTGGGGCGGCGACGTGGCCGTGCTCCGCAAGCACTTGCCCGATACGTTCCTCAATATCCGCCTCAGCCCGGTGGACATCGTCAAGCAGACGCCCGACGAGGTGCGGCAGACGGTGCGCAAGCTGGTCCACGATTCGGGCAATCCGTGGCTCACCGGGGTGTGCTGCATCAACATGGACCAGGACGTGCGGGACGAGCAGATTACGGCGATCCTGGAGGAGGTGGAGACGCTGCG
>CAYGZI010000259.1:0-7934 GCA_964354245.1 uncultured Planctomycetaceae bacterium | reverse complement strand
GCCCTTGGGGAGCGTGAAGAGGCTGCCCCCCGAGGTGAGCTGGCCGCGAGAGACCATGCGGTTTGCGCCCACGTTCTCGTAGCAGTAGACATAGGGCTCGACGCCGCCCTTGAACAAATCCAGGTCGCCGTCGCCGTCGAAGTCGCAGAACTGGTCGAAGTGGCTGGCATTGATCGGGCGCCGCGAGAAGTCTTCGCAGAAGCGGTCGCCGTCGCCGACCATGCCCGGATAGCGGCGCGGCTTGCCGAGGCCGGAGTCGGCGGTGTCGAAGTACACGGCGTAGCGGGTCCACGTGTGGTCGGGCATCACGAGGTGGAGCGTTACTTGCGTGATGCCGAAGTACTCGTCGATGCGCCAGGGCACGAGGCCGGGGACTGTCCCCTTTTTCGTCGCTTGCCGGCCGATTCCGTCGAACGATGCTGCCGACGAAAAAGGGGACTGTCCCCCTCGGCCGTCGCGATAGGCCACGACCTCGACCGCGTTCTTGTCGAAGGGCGTGCGGATGCCCTGCCCGGCCAGGGCCTTCTGGAAGTCGATATCGACCGACGCGGGCGAGTTGGACCGCGTGCGGCCTTGCGGATCGACCTTCAAGAGCACGCGAAAACGCTGCGGCGCGTGCCAAGGCGGGGCAGGAGCCGCAGAATCGTCGCCCGTGGCAAGCCCAGCGGCGGTCAAGATGATCCCGACGGCCAGGGCCAAGGGCCGCAGCATCAAGCGCAGGTTATGCTTCAGCATAACGAATCCCGAGTGTTTCACGTGTCTCGCGGAGCCCCCGGCGACGGCTCTCGGCCTCCTGCGTTATGCTGAAGCACGACCTACGGATCTGGCCCAGGGGCTTGCCGTCGACAAACCTGTCGACCGTACCAGACGTTGACGACGCGAAAGCTCACCGGCGGCGGGAGGTCCACTCGAGGCCGTCGGCCGGCAGCCCCTCACAGCAAGTCGCGGAACTCCTCATTGGTCAGCCCCGCGTCCTTGACAATGTCGCCCATGGTGATTGCGTTTACTGGATTGTGTCGCGGGATCGTCAGGACTCGGCTCCCGTCCGTCATCACAATGTGTCTCCCCTGACGCGCAACCCAGAATCCGACCTTCTGCAAGGCGCGGACGGCGTCGAGGTGGTTCACGCCGGGCAACCGCGGCACGGCTACACCTCGACTTCGTGGACGACTTTGTCGCGACTCAGCTCGGCGACGACTTCCAGGTACTCGCGAATCGCATCGGCGATGTTCTCCAAGGCTTCCCGTTCAGTCGCCCCTTGAGAATGGCAGCCCGGCAGCCCAGGAACCGACGCGGCGTACCCTTCGTCAGACTTCTCCAGTACGACTCTGTATTTCATGGTGTTATCCCGATGTAGTCTATGGCCATCAGCGATACGTCCCTGAATGCAAGAATACACCTCGCGGGGCCGCGGGTCAACTGGCATTGACCTTCAGAGACTGTCAGTTATGCCGAAGCATAACGCGCGCGTCTAGCGCGGCTCGGCAGAAGCCTCGCCCTCCCGTACAGCCGAGGGCGGCTGTGCCACACCGGTCGCTATCGCACCGACTCGTCCGGCGGGAGCCCGAGTTTTTCATAGAGCTTGCGCCGCCCGGCCTTGTCGCCATCGAGGATGGTGCGGGCGTACCGGGCGACCTCCTCGGCTTGGGCACGCGGCACCACAACCACGCCGTCGCCGTCGGCCACGATCACGTCGCCGGGCATCACCAGCACGCCCCCGACCACCACCGGGCGATTGACCGACTCGATCTCGTTGCGGCCCGGGCGGATGCCGCGGGCCGGGGCTTTGAAGTAGAGCGGGACGCGCTCGATGGTCACTTCGTCCGTATCCCGCGCGCCCGCGCTGGTAACGACGCCGACGCACCCCTTGGCCTTCCAGCCCATGATGTTGTTCGAGCCGATCGTGCCCACGTCGGCCGCTTCCGAGTCCTCGATGACCAGGGCTGTGCCCTTGCGGATCAGGAGGACGAAGGGCTCGGGCGAGAGCTTGCTATACCACTGGCCGGACCAGCGGTCGAACTCCTTGGTCTCCATAGGGCCGGGGAGCGGGCGGTTGGTGGGGACGTACCGGGCGGTGACAGCAATGCCGATGAAGCGGTGCGTGAAGCGCTGCGTGTCTTTCCAGACCGGGCGGATGTCGGGGGACATGGTGCCGATGTTGCGCAGCCCGGCCGGGTCCATGCCATCGACCACGTCGGCGACGCGGAGCCCGGCAAACAGTTCCAAGACCTTCTGATCGTCTTCTTGGGTGTAGACCTTGGTCTGGATGAAGTTCTTGCCGGCCTGGGGTGTTTCCGGCTTCTTGGCCGGGTCTTGGGCGGAAGCCGCGCCGGGACCGGCCAGTGCGAGCCAGCCGACGAGGAATGCCGCGCCGCAGGATTGGGCCGTTCTGGAAATCCAAGTTCTCATGGTTGCTGCTCCTTTCTTGGGTTTGGCCGCTGCTTGGGAGGCGGCAGTACAACTGGTGCCCCATCATAGCCGGTCTTGCTGGAAAGTCACCCATCGTGGGCTGGTCGGGGCAGCCGGGTTCGCCATTAGGGGGGTACGGAATCGCTGGCCGAGCTTGGATTAGCGTCCGGGGGGCAGGCAGTATACGAGCGCGACGGTAGGACAGACAGGAATGTCTGTCCTCCCCTGACAGACAGGAATGTCCGTCCTCCCCTGACAGACAGGAATGTCTGTCCTCCTGGGTGCTTTCTTTTCGCGCGGGCTTGGCTTAGAATGCGGCCCGTGCTTGCGTTGCCGGCAGGGCCGCCCGAGGGGCCTGACGGCCTGATCGTAATCGGTTGGGAATAGGTTCCTATCCGGGGTTGGTCCAGGCAAGGAGTACCACGATGGATGCACGTCCGACTTATCTCCGCACGCGGCTGTCGGTGATGATGTTCCTGCAGTTCTTCATCTGGGGCGGCTGGTGGGTCCCGGTGTCGACCTACGCGATGGAGGGCCTTCGATTCACCCCGGACGACATGACGTGGATTGTATCCACGATCGCGTTGGGTGCGATGGTTTCTCCGCTATTCGGCTTGATCGCCGACCGCTTTCTCCCCACGCAATGGGTCCTCGGGGGGTTGCACGTGATCGGCGGACTGTGCCTCATCTTGGCGGGCTTTCAGGAGACGTTCGGCTGGATGTTCGTCGTCCTGCTGGTTAACACCATTTGCTTCATGCCCACGCTGGCGCTGGCCAACTCCTTGTCGTTCCGCAACCTGGACGATCCCAACAAGTTCCCGCGGATTGCACTGTTCGGAACCGTCGGCTGGATTGTGGCGGGAAACGCGGTGGGATGGCTCTTGGGGGAGACGAAGCCGTACTTCTTCTTCCTCGCCGGCGCCGTGGGACTGATCCAGGGCGCCTACTGTTGTTTCGCGCTCCCGCACACGCCACCCAAGCGCGGCGGTGAGGCCGGCGCCGACGTGTTCGGGCTTGGCGCCCTGAAGCTGCTTAAGGAGCGGTCCTTTTTGATCTTTGCGGTTTGTGCGTTTCTGGTCGTCATTCCGATCAACTACTACTTTGCCGGCTGCAACCCGATGCTCTCGCAACACGAGTGGCCGGCGCCGACGGCCATGATGACCCTCGGCCAGGTGACCGAGGTCTTTGTGATGTTCTCCATGGCGGGGTTAATCGCCGCGTTGGGCTTGAGGAACATCCTGGCCTTGGGGATGCTCGTTTGGGCGCTTCGTTACCTCCTGTTTGCCACGGGGACGTTCCCCCTGGTGCTGTTGGGCATCATCATTCACGGATTCGGCTACTGCTTCGTCTACGTCGGGGCGTACATCTACGTAGACAAATGGGCTCCGCGCCACCTGCGGGCCAGCGCGCAGAGCTTGATCGCCTTTTTGATGCTCGGCGTGGGGATGCTCGTAGGAACGAAGGCTGCCGGGTGGACGCTGGCGGAGTTCCCCGCCGCGGTCAGCTCGATCGAGGCGACGAAAGTGACCGGCGAGGAAAAGGAAGAAAGGGAACGGGACACGAATGCCCCGATTCCCAAGTGGAAAGACCTCTCGGGGCTCGACACCAACGACGACGGCGAGATCGGCCGCGCGGAGGTCCGGGCGGTGGGGGATGCCGGCCTGACGGTTGGCGAGGGATTCCCCAAGTTCACCTACTCCAACAAGGAGCTCGGACGCGTGCTGCTGGCCGCCGACAACCTCAAGACGGTCCGCACCCGCGGGGACTTCCGCTCCGCGGTCCACGACGAACTCACGGTGACCCGGCCCGACTGGATCCGGGCGAAGCTCCGCCACTGGGCGCCGTTCTGGCTGTGGCCTGCGCTGGCTGCGGCGGTGGTCGGCATCTTGTACTGGTTTGCCTCGCTGGCAACTCCGGAGCCGCCGGAGGAGGCGACAGAGCCAGGGCCGGCGGAGAAGCCCAGGGCCGAGCCGCCCCCGCTGGCTGGAACGACGGAAGCCCCCGGCGCGCCCCCGCCGTCACCGCAGAGCTGGTAGTGGGCAGGGTGTTTCCGTGCGATGAACGTGGACCACGTTTTCCAGACCCTCAATCGCCACGAAGTGGCCTATCTGGTCATCGGCGGGATGAACTTCCTGCTCCGTCACGCCCCACTGCTGACTTACGACATCGACGTTTGGATCGAGGACTCGCCCGAGAACCTCCGGCGCTGCGAGAAGGCCCTGGCTGAACTCCAAGCGGAATGGGGGCCGACGGAGCAGGACTGGGGACCGGTGGCAAAGCGGTCGCCGGGATGGCTGCGCGGCCAGGCGGTCTTTTGCCTGAATAGCCCCTCCGGAGCGGTCGATGTGTTCCGCTCTGTGCCAGGGGTGGGCTCCTGGACCGCTTCTCGGGCCAGCGGTGTGGAAGGCCAGACGGCCGCAGGAGTCGCCTTCTGGGGACTCTCCGATGAGGATATGCTGAAGTGCCAGACCGCATTGCCCGAATCCGAGCGGGACCAGGAGAGGATACGGATTCTGACTGAAGCCCTGCGGCGAGCGACCCATGAGTGATCCATCCTTCGACGAGTTGAAACGCCGCGAAGAAGAGAAGCGGGAGAAGTGCTGGGACCCGCTCCAGCGGTGGCTGGTGATCCAGGAGACGATCACCTGGGCCGAGTCGTTGCCGGCCGTGCGGCGCAACACGCCGGAACGGTGCCTGGAGTTGGAGAGGGCGAAACTCGCGAGGATGACGGAGAAAGGGATTAGGGATTAGGGATTGGACGAGGTGAAACATGGTCGATGATCGAAGTCCGCGGTGTGCGGCGATTTGGTGTGTGGCAGCGGTTGCCCTGGGGTATGGAGTGTTTGCGGAGCGGGCAGTAGCGGAGGCCCCCAAGGGCCGTCCCAATATCATCTTCATCCTGGCCGACGACTACGGGATCACCGGCGCCGGCTGCTACGGCGCTAAGTACAAGACCCCCAATCTCGACGCCCTCGCCCAGGGCGGCACGCGCTTCGAGTATTGCTTCTCCGCGCCGCTGTGTGCCCCGTCGCGGGCCCTCTGCATGACCGGGCGCTACGCGTTCCGCACGGGAGTGCTGGACAACGGCAGCGGCGGCCGGGCCACGCCGCAGCGCGAGGTGTGCATTGCCAAAGCGATGAAGCAGGCGGGCTATGCCACGGCCGTGGCCGGCAAGTGGCGCCAGCTCAGCTACTTCACCACCAAAGAGGACGGCCGAGCGTGGGGCTTCGACGAGTTCCTCATCTGGGGCGTCGGCGGCAAGGGAGAGCGCTACTGGGACCCGTCGTACAACAAGAACGGCCAGTGGCTGACCGACGTCGAAGGCAAGTATGGGCCCGACCTGCTGCACCAGTCCGTCGTGGACTTCATTCGCCGCCACCAGGACCGGCCGTTTTTCGTCTACTACCCGATGGTGCTGGTACACGGGCCGATCCTCCGGACCCCGGACAGCCCGGCCGGCAGCCGCGACCTATTGGCCGACAACGTCGCGTACATGGACAAGCTGCTGGGCAAGCTGGTGGAGGAGCTGGACCGGATGAAGCTCCGCGAGAAGACGCTCATCGTTTTCGCCGGCGACAACGGCTGCGTGCGCGGCGGGACCTTGGGCGGCCGGGCCATCGACGGCGGCAAAGGGACGATGAGAGAAGGGGGCAGCCGCGTGCCGCTGGTGGCCAACTGGAAAGGGACCACGCCCGCGGGCCAGGTCTGTACCGACCTGGTGGACTTCAGCGATTTCTTTCCGACCTTCGCCCAGGTGGGCGGCGCCAAGCTGCCGGAAGGAGTCACCATCGACGGACGCAGCTTTGCGCCGCAGCTCTTGGGACAGCCAGGGAAACCGCGAGAGTGGGTCTACGTCCAGCTCGGCAGCGAGCGCTACGTGCGCGATGCCCGCTGGAAGCTCACCGGCGACGGCGCGCTATCGGACATGAAGGACGCGCCCTTCCGCGAGATCCCGGTAGCCGCCGCCGACCAGGCGGAAGCCAAAGCGGCCCGGAAAAAGCTCCAAAGCGTGCTGGACGAGTTGAAATCCCAGGACAAGACGGACTGGGGCGCGGTCGCGAAGGCCAAGAAGAAGGCCGCGAAGAAGGCGGCGGCCAAGGCGGGCAAGGATGGCGAGTCCGGCTCCAAACGCCGCGGGAAGAAGCAGCGGGCGGCCGGGGCTACTACCGAGAAATGAGCCCCGGCCCGGTTTTCCCGCTCGCAGCCTGCATCGCGCAGAGGTGCGACGCATCGACGATCTGGAACGGGTCGGCAAGGTCTTGCCATCGCTCGCCCCGCTCGACGATCTCTGCTTCGCCGATTGGCCCGAGTCTGCCCGCGGCCAAGGCCAGGTACGGGACCTTCGCAGGGTCCAGACCGACGACGCGGGCACAGGTGGCATCCACGGCCGTGCAATTGACGCCGATGGCCAGGAGTCCCATCGGCTTGGGCGTGCCCATGATCGGGCCGTCCCCCTCCATGCAGACGACGGCGTCCACGATGGCGACGTGTCTGGGGGCCGCCGCGTTGATGTCCACGACCGTCTCGGGAATGCCCGCGTTGTGCAGGACGTTCTTCGGCCAGCCATAGACCGTGCCGGGTAAGAGGCCGTAGAGGTTTTTCATCGCCGCCGTGAGCCCGACCCAATGGTGCGTCTTCAGCTTGGGCATGGAGACGATGAGGTCCGCTTCCAAGACTTCGCGCGGGAAGAAGAACTGGCCGATGCGGCTGAGGCCGCCGGAATTGACGACCGGCCGGGCAGGGCTGTAGTTAAGGTCCGCGAAGGGGAGCTTCTCGCTGCGGAGGGATTCTTCGAGCCCCGATTCGGCCAGGGCCATCTCGGTGTCACGCACGTGGGCCGACCCTTCGCCCACGATCATCTTTGCCCCCCATTGGCGAAAGACCTCGGCCGCCGCAACGACCACGGCGGGATGGGTCGTCAGGTGCGGGGCCTCGCGCGTGGGCTCAACCAGGTTCGGCTTCAGGAGCACGCTCCGGCCGTCCACCGAGGCCGGGTCGAACCCCACGGCCAGCAGGCCGTCCCGGATCGTCCGGGCCAGCGGACCTTCGTAGGATAGTCCCCGGGCGAGGAACACGGGCTGGTTCGAGCGGGTGAGCCGGCGGAGGAGGCGATACCCCAAGACCCCCACGGCCGCGGCCGCGGCGCCGATGAGCACGGCCCGGCGGTCGAGGGCCATCGGGGACCGCTGGTGGTTTGACTCGGAGCACGACGGTTGCTTCTTCACGGTGGTTCTCGGTGTCGTGAGACGGGTTCAGGGTGTTAGGGTGAGTCTTCTGCGCGCCGTGCGCGCATCAAGTACAGTAGTGTGTTCACTACGCCGCGTAGCGGGCGGGCTTGCCCGCCGTTTAGCTACAGGCCAATGAGAAATGAGAATTGAGAATTGAGAAATGCAAATTGCCGGAACGAAGCGTCGTCTTTCGATTTGCACTTTTCATTTCTCATTTCTCATTCTTCATTTCTCACTTCTCATCTGGGGTTTTGCAAACTGTGAATTGACCTTGTGAAAATAGGGGGTTTGGCGTCT
>CAYGZI010000258.1:0-7936 GCA_964354245.1 uncultured Planctomycetaceae bacterium | reverse complement strand
TGAAGGGCCCTCATTTTGCACTTCTCATTTCTCATTTCTCATTTCTCATTGGTCCGTTCACCCTCTCACCCCGTCACCCCCGCACCCGCTCACCCCCTCATCCGACGATGGCTCTCACCGGAACAGCCGCCATCCGGTGGGCCTGTACAAGATCACCCCGGGGATCAGCGCGATGCAGGAAACCAGGTAGAGGTAAAGGCCCACGTTGGCTGAATCCGTGAGCTTTAGGACCCAAAACAGCGCGGTCATGGCTCCCCACGCCCCACAGAGGATCCCTCCCACAAGATGGATCGGACGGCCCGCCAACACCATCCAGACGGGATAGATGAATACGCCGACAAACATGATCCACGGGTTAATGAGTCCCATGTGGCTAGCATAGCTGTCGCCAGGGATGTCCGTTGGCAGAGTGGCCATACCCCCCATCTCCTTTGCGATCTGCTTGAGCATGCCCATCTCCTGCTTGAGCATGCTCTTTCCCGGAACGCCGGTCCACTTGAAAAAGAGCGAGACGAGGACGAGCAGGGTGGCGCCCAGGATGATCCAGGCCCCGACGCTGAAATTGGGAAGCGTGAACCGCATGGCGACGGAGTAGCCGCCGACGCCGGCTTGCGCGGGCTGCGGCGGAATGCCTGGCGCGCCCGGCGCAGCCCCCGGAGGCAGAGGCGCGGGACCGCCTGCCGCGCCAAATAATCCTTCCACGGTGTTGGCCGGGGACCAGGCCGCCATCCCCTGCTTCCAAAGCAGGTCGCTCGACTGGATCTGGCCGGAAGCGGCAAGCTGCTTGAGCTGCTCTGTCGAAACCGGGCCCGACTGCTGGCCCTGGTGTGCGTAGTACCACTGGTCTGCCATGTTCGTGCTCCCGATGGCCAGAAGACGGTGGGACGAAATGCGCTGCGCGGCGCCGAATGCCGCCGCCACATCCGCCGATCGGACCATTCTACTCCCTGGCAGGGGTTAGGGAAGTCCCACCCTGGCAGTCCGTCCGTCTTGACGGTATCCCTCTTTTGGCGTAGTCTGCCCTCCTATACGGCAGACAGGAATGTCTGTCCTCCTCTACAATTGCCCGGCCGGGCGGACGTTCTTGCCCTTGCGCTTGGTCCGCGTGTCGCCAAGGTCGTCCCGGGCCTGCTCGGCAAGGTCTTCGAGGCGTTTGACAACGTCGGGGTGCTGGTCTGCCACGTTGGTGGTCTCGCCCACGTCGGCTTCCAGGTCGAAAAGCTCCTGGCCGATCTTCTTCTGCACATAAGGTCCCGGCTTGCCGCCGGAGCCGCGGGGCTCGCCAAGGCTGGGGTAGCTGTGCGGGAAGTGCAGCTTCCACTGGCCGCTGCGGATCGCCTGAAGCTCCTGGCCCCAGTAATAGTAGTAAACGTCGTGCGGGCTGTTGGCCCCGGGCTGGGCGGACATGAGCGGCCAAATGTCCCGGCCGTCGATGATGCGGTCTTTGGGCAGCTCGACGCCGATCAGCTTCGCGATCGTGGGCAGGACATCGATCGTGGCGGCCAGCTCGTTGGTGGCCGTGCCCGCCGGGATTCTGCCCGGCCACCGCATGATGCACGGGACGCGCACGCCGCCTTCAAACGTCGTGCCCTTGCCCTCCCGAAATGCCCCGGCCGAGCCCGCGTGGTTGCCGTAGGAGAGCCACGGGCCGTTGTCCGAGGTGTAGATCACGAGCGTATTGCGGTCGAGATCGAGCCGCTGGAGCGTCTTGAGGATCTCGCCCACGGACCAGTCGATCTCCATAATCACGTCGCCGTAAGGCCCGCGGGCGGACTTGCCCTTGAACCGCTCGGAGACGTGCAACGGCACGTGGGGCATGTTGTGGGCCACGTAGAGCAGCAGCGGCCGGTCCTTGTTCTTCTCGATGAACTGGACGGCCCGCTGGGTGTACCAGGTGGTCAGTTGCGTCTGGTCGGGCATGGTCTGGACGACCTTCTCGCCCTCGATGAGCGGGAGCGGGGGGAAGTTCTTGCCGGCCGTGGGATGATGGGGCCACATGTCGTTGGAGTAGGGCAGGCCGAAGTACTCGTCGAAGCCGTGACGCGTGGGGAGGAACTTGGGGTGGTGGCCCAGGTGCCACTTGCCGAAGATCGCCGTGGCATAATTCCGCTGCTTGACCACCTGGGCGAGCGTCAGCTCGCGGTCGCCGATGCCGTGCTTCGCATTCGGCCCCAAGGCGCCGAGGATGCCCACGCGGTTTGGATAGCAGCCCGTCAATAGCGCCGTCCGCGAGGCCGAACAGACCGCCTGGGCGACGCAGAACCCGGTGAATCGCCTTCCTTCGGTCGCCATGCGGTCGAGGTTGGGCGTCTTGATGTCGGGCGAGCCGAAGCAGCCCACGTCCTGGTAGCCCTGGTCGTCGGTATAGACGATCACGAAGTTCGGCAGGCGCTCTTGCGGGGCAGCGGGCGCGACGGACGCCGCCATGCCAATCCAAGACGTTGCTACCCAGATTGTCCACTTCATGGTATTTCCCTCCCCGATCAGAACGGTCCTCAATGCCCTTCCAGGGTACCCGCTCCCAGCCCGAAAAGGAAGTCTCGGCCTGGCTTGCCCTCGGCCGGGTGGGGAATCACAATAGTCTTTGCCCGTGACGCGGATATCGGGCTGCAAGGCCCTACGGTCTTTCGCAAGGAGTCTCGCGTGAAGCTGCAATTCTTGGGGGCCAATCGCCAGGTCACCGGGTCGCGGTATTGCCTGGAGGCCGGAGACGCCAAGGTCATGATCGACTGCGGGATGTTCCAGGAGCGGGAGTACCTGGACCGCAACTGGGAGCCGAGCCCGATTCCGCCCAAGGACATCTCGGCCCTGGTGCTCACCCATGCCCACCTGGACCACTGCGGCTTGATCCCGCGCCTGGTCCACGAGGGCTTTCGGGGGCCGATCCTGACCACGCCCGCCTCCGCGGACCTGACCGAGCTGATCCTCCGCGACGCGGCCGAGATTCAGATGGAAGACGTGGCCTTCAAGCAGAAGCGGCACCGCAAGGAAGGCCGCCGCGGCAAGCACCCCGAGATCCCGCTCTTCACGCCCAGCGACGTGGACCGCTCCGTGCCGATGTTCGAGCGGGTGCCTTACGGCCGGCCCGCCGGAGTGGGCGCGGGCGTGCAAGTCACCTTTCACGACGCCGGCCACATCCTCGGCTCGGCGATCGTCGAAGTGCAGGTCCGCCGCAACGGGCAGTCGCGCCGGATCATCTTCTCCGGCGACCTGGGCCAGTGGGACAAGCCCATCCTCCGCGATCCCACGCTCTTCGCCCAGGCCGACTACATCGTCATGGAATCCACCTACGGCGACCGCGACCACGTCCGGCGCGAAGACGCCGAATCGCAACTGGCCGAGGTCGTCCGCCGCACCGCGGCCGATGGCGGCAACGTCGTCATCCCCACCTTCGCCGTGGAGCGGGCCCAGGAGCTCATGTACCACATCAGCCGCCTCATGGAGGCCGAGTCCATCCCGCGCATGCCCGTCTTCCTCGATAGCCCCATGGCCGTCGAGGCCACCGCCATCTTCGAGCGCCACCGCGAGTGCTTCGACGAAGAGGCTCAGCGCCTGATCGACTCGGGGCGACAGCCGCTCCGCTTCCCCGGGCTGAGGCTCGTCAAAACGGTCCAGGAGTCGAAGGACATCAACCGCATGCGCCATCCGGCGATCATCATGGCCTCCTCGGGCATGTGTACCCACGGGCGGATCAAGCACCACCTCGTGCATAACATCACGCGCCCGGAGTGTACGATCCTCTTTGCCGGCTACCAGGCCCGGGGCACGCTCGGACGCCAGATCCTCGACACCCAGAGGGTACGCGACCGCCAGGTGCGGATCCACGGGCGGCCTTGGCAGGTCCGCGCGCGGATCGCGGGGCTGCACGGGCTGTCGGGCCACGCCGACCGCGGGGCACTAGAGCGGTGGCTCGGGGCGTTCACCGCGCCGCCCCAGCGCCTCTTCCTCACCCACGGCGAGCCGGATACCTCGCTGGCGTTTGCCGAGGAGCTGCGCAAATCGCTCGGCTGGCAGATCAGCGTGCCGGAGTACCGGGAAGTGGCCGAGCTCGACGGAGCGGCGTAATCGGGGACGGACTTCAAATCCGTCCTACCTCGCCGGGAACGCGAAATCAATAGATCCCTGGCAGGAACCGGTATCTCACGCGCCGAAGGTAGTCTGCGTACGACTCATCCCGGGACAAAACCTTTTCTTCGTACCTTGCACGCCGGTCGTAAAGCACGGGAAACGCCAAAAGCAGCAGCGCATTGAACCCGGAAGGGTGTTTCAGCACGTATCCCACTTTGACGGCGATCGCCGACAGGTACATCGGATGCCCGGCGTTCTCAGACCGCCAGGTCCTTGCGTCCGAAGGCGACCGCGGCGGCGGCGACGAGAATCGCCGCCACGACCAGCAGGAGCACCATCTGGCACGTGACGATCTCGCCCGAAAGCGGCGGAGTGACCGTGTACCAATAGAAGACGGAGAGTTTGCGCCAAGGGCGGATCAGGTCGGCCACCTGGCCCACCACGTTCAGAAAGAAGGAGGCCACGAGAAACGCGGCCCCGAGGATCGCCGCGTGGAGCCGCCGGCGCAGGGTACAGGATCCCAAGAGCGACAACGCCCCGACCACCAGCGCCGGCGGCACGGCGTTGGCCGCGCCCAGGATCAATCGGTGCCAGGGGTGCTCGACGCGCACGAACCGGGTGGCGCTCAGCAGCCCGAGGCCGGTTGCCGCGGCAATTGCGTAGGCCCCGACCGCGATTGCCGCGAACTTCTCCACGACCACGCGCCAGCGTCGCACCGGCTGGGCCATCAGCAGGTCGATGGTGCGGCGTTCTTCCTCCCGGGCAATGGCGGCGCTCCCCTCGGCAACGGCGAAGATCGCCAGGATCGCCGGGACGAAGTTGAGGAGTTCCATGCGCATGAATCCCTCGAACTCCGCCACCGAAGCGATGTCCTCTCCACCGACGAACGCGAGGATGGCCGGAGCAAGGCCCCGGACGATCGCGTCCCACTTCTGAAGCGCCCCGTTGGCCCGGACCGAGGAGAAGACGAAGACCATCGCCACGGCGAGGATCGCCAGCCCGATCCCCCAAGCGGCTACCGGGCCGCGCAGGTCACGCAGGGTCTTCCGGAACACGCCGGGCAGCATCGCAATCCTCGTTGTAGAAGGCCAGAAACACCTCTTCCAGAGACGGCTCGTTGCTGAGCAGGTCCTCGACTTCGTAGCCGGCGAGCGCCTTGAGGACCGGGTCTAAAGGCCCTCGCACCGTGCAGCTCAATCGGCTCCCTTCCACGACCACGTCCCGGACTTGGGCGTCGCGTGCAAAGAGCCCTTTGGGAGCGGCCCCGGCAAACGTGACGGCCAAGCGACGCAGCGTCTTGGCCTTGAGCTCGGACACGGTCGAGACCTTGAGGATCCGGCCGTCGCGGATGATGGCCACGCGCTGGCAGACCCGCTCCACTTCGGTGAGGACGTGCGAGGAGAAAAGCACGGTCCGGCCCTCCGCCTGGGCCTCTGCCACGAGCCGGTAGAACTCCTGCTGCACCAGGGGGTCCAGTCCGGTGGTCGGCTCGTCCAAGAGCAGGACCTCCGGCCGGTTCATAAGGGCCTGGATGATGCAGATCTTCTGCTTGTTGCCGTGGGAGAGTTCCCGGATGGGCCGCCGCAGGTCGCAATTCAGACGCCCGGCCAGGTCGTCGATCGTGTGCCGGTCCGTCCCGCCGCGCAATCCGGCGATGAACCGTAGGAGCTGATCTCCGGTGAGAGATTCGTAGAGCGCGTATTCCCCCGGAACGTATCCGACCCGCTGCCGAATCCGGGCGCTTTGCCGCCGGCAATCGAGCCCGAGGATCTGAGCCTCCCCGCCCGTCGGCCGGATGAAGCCGAGCAGCAGCCGGATCGTGGTGGTCTTCCCCGCGCCGTTGGGTCCCAGGAACCCAAAGACCTCGCCCGGGCGGACCTCCAGCGTGAGATCCTCCACGCCCCGCGTCTTTGCGTACCACTTGGTGAGGTTTGTCGCGACAATCGCCGGCATGTGGGTGGGCGGTCTACTTCGAGATCGGTGGCAGGTCCATGCGCTCGTAGTCGGCCGGGATCTCGGGGACGAAGACCTTGGGGTCGATCTCGGGATTCCACTGGAAATCGTAGGCGGTAATGCGAAGCTCCCCCGCCTGGAAGCCCGTGAGCAGTCCGCCGCCGGTCGCCAGCTCGGCTTCGACGCCGACGGGCAGAGAGGTCTTGACGTCGATCCAGAGGCGCGCGGCGGCGCTGCTGACGGGGAACAGCATTCGGACCTCCGTGTAGTCCTGGAAAGCGGACACCAAGGCATCGATCGACTCCCGGGACATCTCAAAGCCCTCCACCGCACGATCGTCGAAGTCCGCGCGCCCGAGCTTGGAATAGCCGTGCCGGGTGAGCAGCCTCACGAGCCCTTGAGGGCTCACGTCGTCGGTCAGCGCCGCGTGCCTCTCGGTCAACGGGAGATCCAGGTATCTCTTCAAGGCAGGGAACAGCAGGACCACGCGTTTCTCCTTCCTGAGGCAATACGCCGAGTATACCAGTCCGCCGTCGGCGTCGTACTGCTTTTCCACGTGGCCGAGATTGCTGGAGGCGTACTTGACGGCGTTGCCCAGCAGGGAGGGCTTGTCCTCCCCCGTGCGGTAGAAGACCCGCTTCTCGCGATGAATGAAGGTGTCGATCGCTTGCGTCTTCTTGGCCACCTCGGCCAACACGACGCCGTGGTTGCCGACGAAAAGGCCGGACAGGAATACAGCGGCGAGCAGCACGGCGACGGCAATCGAGCCCGCGGCCGCATATCGAGTCACTCTGCCGGTCATGACGATCCTCCATAGAGATCGAGGTTTCAAGACGCCGGCCCGGTCCAGCTCCGCGAGCATCTTCTGGCGCACCGCGGCTCTGAACTCGGGGGCGGCGCAGTGTTTGAGTTGTTGGACGAGCTGTTCCACGTCGTCAACGGGCTTCATGAGACACCTCGCCGTTCAGTAACGTCCGCAGTTTGTCCAGGCCGTACCGGTAACGGCTCTGGACCGTCTTGAGCGAGACGCTCTGCACTGCGGCGACCTGCCGGAACTTCATGCCGCCGTGCAGTCGCAGGACAATCGCCTCGCGCTGCTCGTAGGGCAGCTCGTCGAGTGCCCGTTGCACGCGCAGCCGCTGCTCCTGCTCGATCGCGGTTTGCAGCGGTCCTTGACCGGGATCGCCCAGGGCGTCGCAATCCGGCAGGGCCGCGGTCGCGCGGCACTGCCGGCGCCGGATCGCGTCGCGCGCACGGTTGGCCGTACACGTGGCCAGGTAGCCTTTCAGGCTGCCGGTCAGGCGGAACGTCGCCGCAGTCCGGGCAAAGTTGACGAACACATCCTGGACCACGTCTTCCGCCAGGCCGGCGTCCCCGAGCAGACTGACTGCCAGGGTCAGCAGGTCGTCGAGGTATGCCTCGTAGACCTGGCAGACCGCCTCCCGGTCGCCGCGCCGGCACCGCGCCGCAAGCCGCTTGTCGGTGAGCATTTACGTCTCGCGTAGCCTCGAAGCTTCGATCGCCAGCCGCCTATAGAACGCACGCCCGGCCCGGTTTGCTCTAAAGCTCCACCGTCGCGGGTCAGATTGTCAATCCGCCCTACCCGGCAGGGGGGAGAATCGCGCGGAGGAACTCCCGCAGGGTCGATTCCGGAAAGAGACAGAAGGCATACTCGCGCCACGCGAGGACCTTCTCGGCCGCAGAAGCACGACTGAGTTGATCCTGCTCGCGAAGCAGGTGCTCCCGCTGGTCGGCGACCCAGGGTTGAAGCTCCTGGTTGACGCGGCGGATTTCGAGCCAGCGGGTCCGGGCGCAGTCCGGCGTTTGCGGCGTCTCGATCCATCGCCTCTTGGCCGCGATCAACTCGGCCAGCCCCGCCACCCGCCACCCGCCACCCGCCGCGGACTCCTCACCC
>CAYGZI010000257.1:0-7953 GCA_964354245.1 uncultured Planctomycetaceae bacterium | reverse complement strand
TGCTGGTTCTCGTGAACCGCTTCAGCGCGAAACCGATCCCGAGCACGAACGCGGTGTAGACAAGCAGGATGACATAATCGACAGGGCCCAGTTCCATCGCTCACGTCCTCAGCCAATGGTCTTCCAGCAAATGAACGCTATTATGGCTGCCACCGCGGGGCCTGCAAGGGGCCGCGGAGGCAGGGTTCAGGGTTCAGCGGTCAGGAGGGCATTTTGCACTTTGCACTTTTCCCTTCTCACTTTGCACTGAACCCCCGACCTGTTCACTACTGTCTAAAGCAGTCTCCCTCCCAGCCCCCAACCCCCAGCCCCCAGTCCCTAGTCCCTCACAATTCCACCACCACCTTCACCACCCCTTCGCGGTACTCGGCGCTCTGGGCAAATGCCTCGGCGGCCCGCTGGAGCGGAAACCGATGGGAAACCAGCAGGCCAAGACTCACCGCCCCACTTTCGGCTAGCCGGATCGCCCGGGGATAGGCGTGCTTCATGCGGCGGACCATGGTGATCGAAAGGCCCTTGCGTCGGGCCACGGAGTGCCGCAGGGTGAGGCGGTCGTCCTCCGGGATGCCCACCACGACCAGGCGCCCGCCGTGGACGAGCATGTCGGCGGCCTCGTCCACGGAGGCGTCGCACCAGGCGGCCTCGATGGCCACGTCCACTCCCCGGCCCTCAGTGGCCCGGCGCACGGCGGCCACGGGGTCCACCGCGTCACAGCGCCATGCCTCGGTGGCCCCCAGTTGCTCCGCGAGCTCGACGCGCCAGGGGAGTTTGTCGGTTACGAAGATTGGGTCGGCCCCCGCGAGCCGGAGCAACTGGAGGATACAGAGCCCGATCGGCCCTGCCCCGAGCACAGCCACGCTCTGCCCAACCCGCACCTTGGCCAGATCGACTGTGTGGATGGCCACGCCGAGCGGTTCCAGCATCACCGCGGCGGCATCGTCGATCTCCGGCGGCACGGGGAAGCAACTTGACGCCGGGACGTGTATCCACTCGCACATCGCCCCTTGGTCCGGCCACAGCCCGCAGAACCGCAGGCTCAGGCAGAGGTTCGGATGGCCCCGCTCGCACAGCTCGCAGCGGCCGCACGGCTGGGCCGGATCGACCGCCACGCGCGTGCCCGGCTCGAGCGCCTGGAAGTTGCCGTCAAGGGGAAAAGGCGACTGGCTCCGAGTCCCCGAGGTGCCTGTCCCCTTTTCCTGCCCCGGGGGAGAAGGCGACTGGCTCCGAGTCCCCGAGGTGCCTGTCCCCTTTTCCCACGCCGGGCCCACCTGCTCGACCACCCCGGCAAACTCGTGGCCGAGGATCGTCGGGCCCTCCAGGCGGATGTCCCCAATCGCGGCATGACGATACGTGTGCAGATCGCTGCCGCAGATGCCCACGGCCTTCACGCGGAGCAGCACTTCCCCCGGCCCGGGCGGCCCGGGGTGTGGGAGTTCCTCGACGCGCAGGTCTTCGGGACCGTGGAGGCGTGCGGCAAACATGGCTCAGCGTTCAGAGATCAGCGTTCAGAGCCGGGCCGTGTCGGCCCGGGAAAGGTTCAGGGTTCGGGGTTTACAGCCGCGCCAGCGGGTCGGCGCGGTTTTGCAGCGGAAACGCCGCCGGCTTGCCGAGCCGCTGCGACTCAAACACGGCCACGACCATCTCCAGGGCCGTCCGGGCGTCGGTGATGTCGGCCAGCGGCTTGCGGTTTTTCTCGATGGACGCGATCAGGTCCTTGACCGCCTCGACGTTGCCGCGGTGCGGAGTGCCGTCCTTGACCGGCTCGGGCTTGTCCAAGCCGGCCGACGTGATCGGCAGCCATTTCCTGTTCTTGCCGCGCGGCACCGACCACGATGCGTCGGGCAGAAGGAATGCCCCCGGCATGTAGTTCGTCGTGAGCTCGATGACGCCTTTCGAGCCGCAGATCCAGAGGGCAAAGCGCGGGCCGCCGCCGGCCTTGCGCACGGAATCGAAATAGGCCGCCGCCCCGCTCGCCAGGCGGTACATCGCGTGGACCTCGTCCCCCGCCAGCAGCCCGATGCCTTCGCTACCCGGCTTCACGTCTTCGCGCCGGATCGGCCGGCCTTGCTCGCAGACGCTCCCAAAGCACCACAGCGGCTTGCCGCCGTAGAGTCCGATCAGGTTCATCAGGTGCGGGCCGAGCACCCAGAGGTCTTCCGCCCCGCCGCGGCTGTCCTCTTTGCCCCGGGCGCGGAACTCCACGACTTGCCCGATCGTGCCCGCACGGATCAGTTCCGCGATGACGGGGAGCTTGGGGCTGTAGCGGGTCTGAAACGCGATGGCGACCTTGAGGTTGTGCTTCTGGCAGGCGGCAACCATCGCGTCGGCCTCAGCCAAGGTGCGGCAGAGCGGCTTTTCCATGTACACGCCGTGCACGCCCCGTTGGGCCGCAGCCAAGAGCATGTCGTGGTGCTGATCGACCCAGCGCGTGGCGATGCTCACCAAGTCGGGCTTCACCTCGTCCAACATGCGGCGGTAGTCGGGGTACGCCTTGGAGACCTTCAGACGCTTGGCCGCGTCGGCGAGGCCCTTTTCGCTGGCGTCAGCGACGGCCAGGAGTTCCACGCCCGGCACGTCGGCCCAGACCGCGTCCAGCCCGTGGCCATAGTCGCCGCGCCCGGTATGCCCGATCACGGCGGCCCGATACGTCTTCGCGCCGGGCGCTGCCCCGCGGGCGATGGCCGGCACGGCAGCCGACGCGGCCAGGGCCCCAGTCCCAGCCAAGAAGCCGCGGCGGTTGAAGGCTCGCCCGTTGTATCGAGGTGCAGAAAACCGGGTTATCTTCGATGTCATCGGCGTAGTCTCCTTGCGGTTCATCAGGTCTGACTGTCAGGATAGTGCGGGCCACGGGTGGGTGCAAGTGGGAACACGCAACAAGGCTTCGGCAACTCGCCCATGCACGAACTGGCAGAGTGCATAGACAGGCCAAGGGCGACGGTTTACAATCATCTGTTGAATGATGAAGGACTCTATGGTTTGCGAGCACCTTAGGGCACTCGAGCAGGCGATGATGGCTCGTGGCATTATAGACGCAGTTCGTCGCAGCTTCGCATTCGCCGATTGCGTCCATGAGCATGTGCATTGTGGCACGCATGATGGCAAGGAGAGAGGCTTCGTGTGTTACGACTGCCTTGATGCCATCATGGGCCACTATGAGCCGAGAGCAGGAGCGGCCGTTTTCCGAGGTTGAGCATGGAATACCGGGGTGTCAGATGCCTGAAATTTCCAGGTTCTTCGGAATCGTCATCCGCATGTACTACGACGACCATAATCCGCCGCATCTGCACGCGGAGCATCAGGGGAGAAAGGTCCTCTTGGACCTCCAGGGCAACATCCTTCAAGGGGGCCTGGCCTCCAGGACGGCGATTCGCTTGGTCCGGGAGTGGATCGACCTTCACGTAGCAGAGCTTCAAGAGGACTGGAACCTCGCAAGAGCGCGCCGGGATCTCAACAGAATCGACCCATTGCAGTGAGTTGTGCCATGTGGAGCCTAAACGACGTAACGTCCATCGCGTACCGGCAAGGGTACGTCTACCACATTCTGTTCGATGACGGTTTGGAGGGGGATCTCGACCTGTCGGAGTACGTCGGCAGCGGGCCGGTATTCGAGCCGCTCAACGACTTGGCGTTCTTCCAGCAGGCCCGTATTGAAGGGGGCACCATCTCGTGGCCCAACGGGGCGGACATCGCCCCCGAGACGCTCTACGAGAAGCTCGAAGGCGCCGACGAGCGTCTCAAGCGGACCGGGTAGGGCCGGCGGCACGTTACGATTTCAGCGTGCCGAGCGGACGACACACAAGATTGCGGCCGTCGAGACTATGAAATACGAACGATTCGAGGATCTGCCTGTCTGGACTTCGGCGCAGGAGCTGGCCCGGCGGGTTTTCGCCCTGACCCGCAAGCGATTCTTCGCGCAGCCTGGCGACCTGTGCGACCAGGTCCGCCGTGCCTCGCTATCGGTTTCGAACAACATCGCCGAGGGCTTCGAGCGCGGCTCGACCGCCGAACTGCTCGCCTTCCTCTATATCGCCCGAGGCTCAGCCGGCGAGGTCAGGTCGATGCTTCGCTTTACCGTCCGGCTGTTGGAGGACGTCGATGCTGGGGTCGGCGATGCCCCGTCCGGCGATTCGCCCTCTGGGATCTCAAATCTCAGATCTGAAATTTCAGATCTCAGATCTGAGATTTCAGAACTCATTTCGCTGGCCGAGTCCTGTTCGCGTCAAATCCGCGCTTGGGCCAACAGTCTTCAGAACACCGACATCAAAGGCCAGCGCCATCTCAACGAGCGGACCCGGCATGCGTATGACGCCGTTCACCGCGCGGACGCCTTTCGGCGGCGCATCAAGGAGGAATTCCGCGCAGCCCATCCCGAGCTTTTCTCCCAGCGGGAGGATGACCAGTGAACCTTCCAGTGGAATGACCGATTGACGTTTCGTAGTCGTTTTAGGAGCATTGCCATGCGTCTTTCCCGTCGTGAGTTTCTCGCCGCCTCAACGGCGGCCGGTCTGGCTTTGGCGGCCCCCGCGGTCCGCGGGGCGGAGAAGAACAAGAAGTACAAGACCGCCCTGGTGGGGACCGGGTGGTGGGGGATGAACATCCTCCGCGAAGCAATCAAGGCGGGGCAGTCCAACGTGGCCGCGATGTGCGACGTGGATCAGCACCAGCTTGATCCCGCCGCCGCCGAGGTCGAAAGGCTCACCGGCCAGACGCCCAAGCGGTACGGCGACTTCCGCGACCTGCTCGATAAGGAGAAGCCGGAGATCGTCATCGTCGGCACGCCCGACCACTGGCATCCGCTGGTGATGATCGCCGCAGTGAAGGCCGGGGCCCACGTCTACGTCGAGAAGCCCATCGGCCACACGGTCATGGAAGGCCGGGCCATGGTCAATGCGGCCCGGGCGACCGGACGGGTGGTCCAGGTGGGCACTCACCGCCGCGTCTCTCCGCACAACGTGAGCGGCCGCGAGTTTATCGTCTCCGGGAAGCTGGGGAAGATCGGCATGGTGCGGGCGTTCGTCCATTACGGCGGCGGTCCCGAGCGGCCGCGCAAGAATATCGATCCGCCCAAGGGTCTGGATTGGGACTTCTGGTGCGGGCCGGCCCCGGTGCGCCCGTTCAACGGCGACGCGAAGGACCCCTGGGCCGGCGGCATCCATCCCCGCGGCTTCCGCGCGTACCTCGATTACGCCAACGGCACGCTCGGCGATTGGGGTATCCACTGGATGGACCAGATCCTCTGGATCACCGGCGAGAAGTGGCCGAAGAAGGTCTTTTCGACCGGCGGGCGCCCGATCAAAGGCCCGCCCATCCTCACCAAGGAGGAGCAGACCAGCGACGCTCCGGACCACCAATTGGCCACGTACCAGTTCGAGCAGTTCGACGTGACCTGGGAGCACCGCCAGTTCGCCGGCAATAGCGCCGAGAAAGGCGAGACGGTCGGCTGCTACTTCTACGGCGAGCGGGGCACCTTCCACATGGGCTGGCAGCAGGGCTGGACGTTCTATCCCGTGGACCCGCGCCAGCCCGTCTTGCACGAAGACCCGCAGCTCGGCAAGCCGGACGACCAGAACATCAAGGAACTCTGGGCCGACTTCCTTGGGGCCATCCGGACCGGCAAGACGCCGGTGGCCGACATCGAGAAGGTCCACTACTCGACCAACGTCGCCCTCCTGGGGATGCTGAGCTTGAAGCTGGGCCGGAGCATCCAATGGGACGGCGCGAGGGAGCAGTGCGTGGGCGACCCGGAGGCCAACAAGCTCCTGCGGCGCGAGTACCGCAAGCCGTGGGAGTATCCCACAGCCTGAGGCAGTAGCAGGATGCAGGATGGAGAAAGGGAGTGGAGAACGGTAAGTTGGTGTAAATAGGGAAGCTGCACAGGCAAACGATGGCCCGCTTACCTCCATCACTCGCCGTTTCCCATTCGCCATCGCCACCGCGTTTCCGTATCAGAGCTTGTGAAAAAATGGGGACAGGCACCTCGCCGGATGCCGCTTTGCCGATGTTTCTTTGCACTGGCTCGGAGCCAGTCCCCATTTTTTCACAAGCTATCATCTCGCGCCCCGCGTCCCTCATCCCCCCCAGTGCCCTTGTGGGTCGCCCTGCAACGTCTTAAGATACTGGGTCATCGCGACGTCGGATGGCCCGCGCGCGGTGGCGGCCGGGCCATTTCTGTTGCTGCTGGCGGGGGGATCGGGACCAGTCCGGCTGACCGTCGTTGCCCAGCACGTCACGCAGAGGACCGTTTATGGCAGATATCTCCTGGACGAGGTTGATCCTGTTGGCCCAGGATGCGGCGCAGGGCGCGGGAGCCGCACCCGAGGTCGATTGGACGAACACCATCCTCTTCTTCGTGCCGCTGATCTTCTTGTTTTGGCTCCTGCTGATCCGGCCACAGAGGCGGGAGCAAATGCGGCGCCAGGCCATGCTCAACGCGGTCAAGCCCAACGACCACGTCATGACCGCCGGCGGGATCTACGGCGTGGTGGTCAACGTCCATCGGGAAGCGGACGTCGTGACCATCAAAGTCGACGAGAACAACAACACGAAGCTCCGGGTCGCCACGTCGGCGATCGCCCGGGTGCTGGCGGAAGGACCCCCGGGCGAGTCGCCGCCGAAGTAAGACATAGGAACCAGCAGCTATGCCGGAATCAGTCACGTATTGGGAATGGTACGTCACGCTCACCGTGTTGGCCGCGGTCCTGGTGGTGCCGATCTGGCTGGGCCAGCGCCTGGCGCGGCGGTGGCGCATGCCCGACTACGGCGGCAAGTTCTCGCTGGTCTTGTTCACGCTTTTTGCCGGGCTGGCGATCTCCTATTACGGGTGGTCGACCAATCGCATCCTGTTGGGCATCGACCTGAAGGGCGGCTCCTACCTGGTCTACAAGATTGAGAGCGCCAGGATCGAAGAAGGCGCGGATCAGTCGGACGGGGCTGGGGGGCGCGCCGCGGCGGGCAACGTGGACATGGACAAGCTGGTGACCGCGCTGCGCCGCCGCGTGGACCCCAGCGGCACCTTGGGGGTGAAGATCCGCGCTTACGGCACCCGGCAGATCGAGATCAAGGCCCCGAAGGTGGAACAGGAGGACGTCGATTACCTGAAGAACGTGCTGGCCAGGGTGGGCACCCTGGAGTTCCGCATCGTGGCGGATAGCCGGCGGCCCATTTACAGGTCGTACATCCAGCGGGCCGAGAAGCTCGGCCCGAAGCAAACGCAGCTTTGGGAGGAGAAGAAGGGGGACCAGCCGGCCCGGCTCTTGGCCTGGTGGGTCCCCGTCGCGGAGAAGAAGGAAGTCGAGTTCCAGGGCAACCCCAATTTCGGCACGCGGTGGGTCACCGACGCAAAAGGCCCGCACCTGGAGATCCTGGTCGTCAAGGACGACTACGACGTGACGGGGGAGTTGTTGACCCGGTCCACTCCCGGCGAGTCCAAAGGGAAGCCTTGCGTCAACTTCACGTTCAACTCGGCAGGGTCCCAGAAGTTCGGCCGCCTGACCAGCTCGCACCTCGAGGACCCCGACCTGCACTTCTTCTACGACTTGGGGATCATCCTCGACGGCAAGCTTCAGACCGCGCCGCGGATCATTACCACGATTTACGGCAGCGGCGAGATCACCGGCGATTTCACCAACGAGCAGGTCAAAGAGCTCGTGGACGTGCTCAACGCCGGCGCCCTCCCCGCCGCGCTGAGCGCCCAGCCGATCAGCGAAAGGACCACCGGGCCCGAGCTGGGGGCGGACACGATCCAGCGGGGCAAGCTCTCGATGGTCGTGGCCCTGTCGTTTGTCTTCCTCTCCGTGCTGGTCTACTACCGCTTTGCCGGCATCGTGGCCTGCATCGCCTTGGCCATGAACGCCGTCCTGCTCCTGGCGTGCATGATCGTCATCAATGCCGAGTTCAGCCTGGCGGGCATCGCCGGTTTCGACGAGTTGCGCGAGCACGCCACCGAGAAATCGC